>DATJPW010000403.1:0-13121 GCA_035506215.1 Desulfomonilaceae bacterium | reverse complement strand
GGGGTTAGAGGGGATTTTCTTATAGATTTGAACGCGAATTGGTGTTAATCGGCCATTAATTTAGCGTTGAAATCATACCGGCCCCATCGCAAAGTGTCCAGGTGCACATGTCAGTGAGATTTCGGAAATTCCGATTCTCGGAGGGATTCGGGGTCAAACGGCCGCGGCGAGACCGTGTTTGCGCATCTTGCTATAAAGAGTGCTTCGACTTATTCCCATCATTTTGGCAGCCCTGTACTTGTTCCAGGCGCAACTTTCGAGGACCGAGCGAACATGGTCCCGTTCCAATCTATCCAGGTTGGCGCCTCTATCATCTCCGCAAGCCGCTGGTTCCTGACTAATCAATTCCGGAGTCAAATCTTCCGGACCTATGATGTCACTCTTGGCAAGGAGGATGCTGCGTTCAACGACGTTTTCCAGTTCCCTGACATTTCCCGGCCAATGATGGCCAAAAATCAGGTCCATGGCCGCACTTGAAAACCGCCTGACATTTTTGCCCAGGCGCTGATTGTACCGCTCGGTGAAGTTCGCCACGAGTTGGGGAATGTCTTCTTTTCTTTCCCTGAGTGGAGGCACGTTAATGGAGATCACGTTAAGACGCCAATATAGATCTTCGCGGAAGATCTTCTGGACCATGGCCTTTTTCAGGTCCCGATTTGTGGCGGCAATTATTCTGGCGTCGGCTTGGAGGGTCTCTTCGCCGCCTACCCTCTCGAACTGGTGCTCTTGGATGACCCGGAGAAGAATGACCTGAGTAGGGAGACTTATCTCGCCAATTTCATCAAGAAAGATAGTCCCGCCGGCAGCCTGTTCAAACCTGCCCGGCTTTCTTCTGATAGCGCCGGTGAAGGCGCCTTTCTCATGGCCGAATAGTTCTGAATGAAGCAGGGTCTCCGAGTAAGCCGCACAGTTTATTACAACAAACGGGCCCTTGTTGCGAGGGCTCTCTTCGTGAATCGCCCTTGCAGCCACTTCCTTTCCGGTGCCGGATTCTCCCTGAATGAGGACGTGAGAATCACTCGTGGAAATATCCAATATGAGATCGCAGATCCTGCGCATAGACGCTGACCGCCCGAGTAGATTGGCCAGCCGCTCACTTCGGTCCAAAGTCCGTGTCAAACGTCTGTTAATCTGGCGCTCGTGTCTCAAGCTGCTGTAAAGCCTACGAATCCGGAGCATGGCATTGACTCTGGCAATCAGCTCATCCGGTTCATAGGGTTTTGTCAAATAGTCGTCCCCACCTCTGTTGAAGCCCTCTATTTTGTGTTCCAGAGCGTCATGGACCGTGCAGAGAATGACAGGAATGTATTGATACTCCGGATGTTCCTTCAATTTTCCCACAAGTTCCAAGCCATCCATCCCCGGTAGATTCACGTCCAGCAGTATCGTGTCCGGGCTGTTCTCTTGGCTTTGCTCAAGAAATTTCAGCCCTTGTTCCGCAGAAATTGCCAATTCCGTACGGAACCCGGCAGATTGGAGGAGCTGCTCCGCAAAAGGACCGTTATAGGGATCGTCTTCGATTATCAGGATATGGCCGGAACCGGCAGCGGAGTCGATCACTTCAGCCTCCTGCCCTTTTACGAACATTTCGCGCTACGATTCTTTGGCGGCCGGTCGATTTTTTCCGCTCGGGAAAAGATCATCGCTCTGTTTGGCCGGACGTTTGCGCTCGACCCGATTGTGTTGCGAGACAATTTTAATGAAGTTTCGGAGCAGTGTCCCTCCATCGGGCCTGGCCGAATAGTAATACTCGGTGTGAGCCTGCACTCCATAAGCCGGTTTTGTTGGATGTTTAATGATCTGGAATGGACTCAGATCGTTCCGAGCCAGATGTATGAATCCCGGCGGAAGCTTCTTAACTTCATCAAAATGGTTTTCAACGAGGTTGATGGCTTCACCCATTCCGGTGAAAATCGGATCTTTCTCGATTACCTGGACGTCATGGCGACCCTTTTCCGTCGGCTTGTGGTTGTAGGGGAAACAGTCGTCTTCGCCGCCTCTTATGGGGCCGACCTTTCCCCCGAATGCGAGCGCCAGCGCTTGATGGCCCCCGCAGATGCCTATCACCGGGACATCCATGGTTTCGACAATGACTCTGAGAGCGCTGAAGAAGTTGTCAAGGTCAACGCGATTTCGGCCTCTGTACTTGCACCATGGCATTCCATTGGGGCTAAGGGTGAGAAACGCGGGACGCAACTTAGTAATATTCTCCAGTGAAACCGCGGAGTAAGGGAGAATGATCCCTGTGCCCCCTACACCCAACTTTACCAATTTGTCCCTGACAATCCTCGCCTGCTTGGAGGATTGTCTTCCGGTGAAAAGATCGACTACGATCCACAAGGATGTGGCTTCCAGCGGCCCTTTTTCTTTTGTGACACTCGTGGATACCGCCTCTGGAGAGGCATCTTGCGCTCCGGTTGAGTTGGAAACCAGAAACGTGAGTGCTATCAACGTGCAGATGACTGGAGCTACTCGACAACTCATCGATTCCTACCCTTTCTGAACATCCGGACGGTCCTGTGCACGAGGAAGTTGACACCAAAATCGTCGAAAAGTAAAGATAACTTTTCATGTGTTAACTAACTTTATGAGACATATTATAAATTATAATGCATAACAGGTCAATTAGATGGAATTTAAAGTAGTCTGTGATCGTTGGGGCATGGGGAATGCGCCATCGAATCTTCTTGGCTGTATGGTGGATCGTCCTTTGAAACAAATCCCGCCCCTTTCATGGGCCCGCCGATCATGATATCCTTAATCGGCTATCGTTCGCTCAGGCGGGAGTCAAAAATCCGATCAAGAGCGAAGAGTAAGCAGGCAGAGGATCATTGGGAAACTCGGAAGAAAAATACCGCTTAATGGTGGAGAAAGCTCGCGAGGCAGTTTTTGTCATCCAGGATGGAGTGTTCGTTTATGTAAATCCAAAAGTCAGCGAGTTGTCCGGTTACAGTGAGGATCAGTTGATTTCCAAACCTTTCGTGGAATTTATTCATCCGGAGGATAGGAACGCGGTCCTTCAGCGCCACCTTCAGAGATTAAGCGGGCAGGAACTTCCGGGCCATAGTTCATTCAGGATACTGGACGCATCTGGAAATGTGCAGTGGGCCGAGACCCACGCAACGTTCATCGAGTGGGATGGTAGGCCCGCGGTCCTTGCTTTCGCAAAGGATATAACCGAAAGAAAACTAGCCGAAGAGGCGCTTCGGGTCCAGAAGGAAAGATTTCAGATACTCTCCGAGAATGCCCCATTCGGCATGGTGATGATAGGCCACGATGGTACCTTTAAATATGTGAACCCCAAGTTTACCGAGATTTTCGGTTATGACCTCGGCGATGTTCACAACGGTGCAGAATGGTGCCGAAGGGCCTATCCTGATCAGGCATACAGGCATCAGGTGATTGCGGCCTGGGCGGAGGACATGGGGGCCTTGGGCCTAAAAGTGACGAAATCCAGGGTCTTCGCCGTTATATGTAAGGATGGGAGTGAAAAGATAATCCATTTCACGTCGGTGAAATTAGGTTCAGGCGAAGATTTAATGACCTGTGAAGATATCACCGAGCGCAAGAGGGCCGAGACCGAGCTGCTCAAGAGCGAGGAGAAATACCGTACCCTATTTGAAGAATCAAGAGACGCGGTAATCATGACCACGCGCGACGGGAAGGTAGAGGCAGCGAATCAGGCTTTTCTGGACCTTTTCGGTTTCACGAGGGAAGAAGCCGAGAATATGGATATTCTGGACATATACGTTGATCCTGCGGACCGGATAAAGTTTCAGGCGGACATTGAGCGACACGGATCTCTAAAGGACTATGAGGTCAGGCGTCGGAAAAAGGACGGGACTGAAATCGAGTGCTTGCTCACTTCGACCGTGCGAATGGACGAAGAAGGAACAATTATTGGCTACCAAGGAATCATCAGAGACTTAAGTCTTCACAGACGCTTGCAAAGGCAACTTCTACAGGCCCAAAAGATGGAAGCGGTCGGCACTTTGGCCGGAGGTGTTGCTCACGATTTCAACAACCTTCTCACCGTTATTCAAGGATACTCTGAATTGCTCCTCCTGGATGCCAACGGAGGAAGTCCGGAACAGGCAGATCTTCAAAAGATTTCCGATGCGGCCCGCAGGGGCTCGGAATTGGTACGGAACCTGCTTGCTATTAGCAGAAAGGCAGATATTCAACCTCGCCTGATGAACCTGAATCATGAGGTGGAACGAGTCAGGCAGCTTTTGGGCCGGACAATACCGAAAATGATAGAAATCGAGCTGCATCTATCTACTGATCTGGCAACAATAAATGCCGATACCGGTCAGATGATGCAGGTTTTGATGAACCTTGCCGTGAATGCTAGAGACGCTATGCCGGAGGGCGGCAAGCTGACCTTTGCGACGAGCAATGTTTATCTTGACGCGGACAATTGTGAGATGTTGTCGGACGCGAAACCGGGAAAATACGTGCTGCTCGTAATCTCTGATACGGGCGAAGGAATGGACGAGGAGACCCTGGGGCATCTCTTCGAGCCCTTTTATACGACCAAGGAAGTGGGAAAGGGCACCGGGCTCGGGCTTGCCACAGTTTATGGCATAGTGCAGCAGCATGGCGGCCACATCACCTGCCGGAGCGAACCGGATCAGGGGACCACATTCAATATCTACTTGCCTGCGATGGAAGAGGTAAGCGAAAAATCGGAAGATGTTGCTGAACCGACAAGAATTGCCGGCGGCACCGAAACCATACTATTAATCGATGATGAAAAGTTCATAAGAGATTTTGGCGAAAAAGTTCTTACCAGGGCCGGTTATACAGTGTTAACAGCGGCCGGCGGGCCGGAAGCTTTAGAGTTGTACCTTAGATCAGGAGATACGATTTCCTTGGTGATCTTAGACCTCATTATGCCGGAAATGGGGGGCGAGAAGTGTCTCGAGGAAATTCTGGAAATCAACCCCGAGGCAAAGGTCCTGATTTCCAGTGGAGCTGCTCTGGAGGCACGAAAAAAAGAAATCATCGAATCGGCTTGCGTCGGTTGCATTACCAAGCCTTTTCGGCTTGGCGAAATGCTTCAAGCTGTTCGGGAAGCTCTCGATTCAATGTGACAATCCGATGCATAGATTAAGTGCAAGCGAAGGGGTTAGGTATGCCGAAAAAGATACTCATCGTGGACGACGAGCGAGATATTAGAGATTTAGTCGAGGCAACTCTTTTGAGAAGCGATCATGTGGTTTTCAAGGCCGATTCAGGCGAAAAGGCCATAGAGATCGCTCGTTCCGAGAAACCGCACCTGATCCTGATGGACATAATGATGCCCGGAACCATAGATGGATTGGAGGCCACCCGTATTCTGAAGCGTGATCCGGCAACGAGATATTGCACAATAATCATTCTGTCTGCAAAAGCGCAAATATCCGACCGTGAAAAGGGGATTGAAGCAGGCGCGGACGGTTATTTCGGAAAACCCTTCAGCCCACTGGAGTTGCTCAGAAAAGTCGACCAGGTCCTGGATAGTGTAGAATGAAGACAGACGCAGCCTGACGAGTGAACGATTATAATTTTAGGAATCTGGTAATCGTTCAGTTACGGACGCGAAGGATTGTCATTGCTGTGGTAGGGGCGCATGGCATGCGCCCAATGAGGGCGGACGCCGTCCGCCCCTACTGAATGGCAACCAAATCTCCATAAAGTCGCTTGATTTCTCCCACCAAACACCGTTTGAGCGACGTCAATCCGGCTTGCCGGTGAGGTACTTGTTTCCTGCCGGCCAGATGTCCATCACCTGGCGCATGATGGCCAGTTCGCCGATGTGATATGCATTATGATCCGCTGCCAGGACGATTTCTCGAAAGATGGTGTAACTCCGGGCGTGAGGAATGGGCGCGTACAGGTCGGTTCTATCGTCCCTGACGATTTCCTTCAGAGCTTCGAGGTCCGCCCGGACGCCGTCGATGCTCTTTCGCCACCCTGCCTCATCGGTCTTTTCCTCCGGGCGAGGGCGGTAACCTTCAGGGTATTTCGGCGAAATGTGGCGCGGGTTTCGTACGAACTCCAAAATATCCCACTGTGCAATACGAATGTGCTCCACGAAATGCCAAAAAGAATACGGAGTGAGGGGGGGCTTGCTATTAATATGCTCCAAAGGGAAGCCGGCAACGACCTCATCGAAACTCATGTGAGCGTTCTTTCCCTCCAAGAGGGCCAGCAATTCTTCTCTCGCTACTTCGTCCGTTTTCATGGTATATCCTCCCTCGGCGAATTTATTTGCCTGCGCTAAATTTTACTACACAAAGATTCGGTCTGTCGAAAAGGACCGTAAGATTGCCGATAGATAAATTTCTAAGCAGCGTCAGACATATGTTATCATGTGGTCGAGAGCCCATCTGTGCTGAGACATAGGGACATCTCCACAAATTAACATGGGAACCCTAATATCCTGTGGGACAAAGGAGCGAGTTCCATTCGCTTCCCGCCCTGTGAACCGGGAAAGGTCATGACCGACCAAATTACTATCAAAGCCGGGGATGTCGTAAGAGACATTCGCTCGGGTATGAGCGATTGGCAGTTAATGGAAAAATACGAGATTTCCGCTACCGGCATTCAGCAACTATTCAAACAACTGTTGGAGGCAAAAGCTGTTCGTCCCTCAGAATTGCAGGGACGCAATCCTCTATATAAGGATTCCGTTACTCTTGATGATTTACGATCCTCAGCTAGAGACTACGTAGATCACCCATTGGCGATACATGAATACGACCGACCTGATAATAATGGTATAATCTGTGATGTTTCAGATAATGGATTAAGGATAAAAGGTGTTTCAGTAAGGATCGGTGAGGTAAAGACATTTGTAATTCCGGCAGATGAGTTATTTGTGATTTCGCCCATTGTCTTAGAGGCCACATGCAATTGGGTCCGTAGAGAAGGTCGCGGAGAGAATTTGTATAGCGGCTTTAATATCGGTCAGGTATCCAGCGGGAATTGGGGAGACTTGCGGACGTTTGTGCAGTCTCATATGAATATGGCAGACAGCTGTCGGTTGTATGATGATGACGAAGGCACTGAATCGGTGGACCTTTCACGTCTTATGGTAGATGAGCTTACGTCTTCAGGCAGCTTCAGTTTTACCGGGATAACGAAAACATGGTTCGGAAAGTTGGTTCAGGTTCTTCCTGTCCCTGCTTTGTTGATCGATGAGTCTGGCAAAATTACTTTTGCAAATCAGTGTTGGGAACGTTTCAGTTCAGCGCATAGAGAAATCCTGAATAAACCTTTTGCAAGTCTTTTTCCTAATCCGTGGGTGGCCCAAGAGGCCCAGTCAATAGCGGAGAAGGTTTTCTCGACCAGAAGACCCGAAATATATCAGGCGGTGCTCCAAATTGAAGAGAACAAGATCTGGGGCCGGATGCATTTCAGGTCCATCCGTGTGGGCGTAACGAGATCCCTGCTGATTCTAATTGAAGACCTTACTCTTGAACGGGCCCAGTTGGCGCAGAAGCAGAAACATGAAGAAGCTATGCAGCACGAAATCGAAGAACGCAAACGCACTGAAGAGGCACTTCAAATAAAAGAAAGCGTGGTCGCGTCCTCGATCAACGGCATAGCGATAGCTGATCTTTCCGGTGTCTTGACCTACGTGAATGCTGCCGTGCTGAAATTATGGGGATATGATCACGAAGGCGAACTTCTTGGAAAAAAAACCTTGGAGTTTTGGTCTGAAGAGGAACAGGCCAAGCAGGCTTGGCAGGCCACAGTGAATGTGGGCTCATGGACAGGCGAGCTGGTCGCGAAAAAGAAGGATGGTTCTCCCTTTCATGTCCAAACAGCAACCGCATTGGTCAAAGATGATACCGGCAAGACCATGGCTGTGATGGGATCATTTTCGGACCTTACCGAACGCAAGGCCCTGGAAAAACAATTTCTTCAAGCCCAGAAGATGGAGGCGGTGGGGACATTGGCTGGAGGCATTGCACACGAGTTCAATAACCTTCTCCAAGTCACAATGGGTTTTTCGGAGTTGCTGTTGTTACAAAAAAAGGAAACAGAGCAGGAATATGCCGATCTCCAGAAAATAAATCAAGCCGCGCGTGCCGGGAGAGACCTTGTTCACCGATTGCTTACTTTCAGCCGAAAAACAGAGAGCAACCAGCGTCCCATCAACCTTAACCAGCAAATCAGGCATGTACAGGAAATCGTGAGCAGAACGATACCGAGAATGATTAAGATTGACGCAAAACTTGCGGATCCACTCGCCCCGATAAATGCAGATCCTGGCCAGATAGAGCAACTCATCATGAACCTGGCAGTCAACGCCCGGGATGCTATGCCGGAAGGGGGGAAACTCACCATCCGTACGGAATGTGTGACCCTCGACGACGCCTACTGCCGGACGCACTCCAACGCGAAACCGGGTCTTTACGTGCTCCTGAGCATTTCCGATACAGGCACAGGAATGGATAAAAAAACGTTGGAACATATTTTCGATCCGTTCTTCACCACAAAGGAAGTGGGAAGGGGGACCGGCCTTGGTCTGTCAGTCGTTTACGGCATTGTCCAACAACATGGCGGTCATATCAAATGCGAAAGCGAGCAAGGTACAGGTACCACGTTCCAAATCTACTTTCCCGCAATAGAAGATCACGAAGACTCTTCGGGGAAATCGGCGCCAACGGCTGATATCCCCGGTGGGACGGAAACCGTGCTCCTGGTCGATGACGAAGATTTCGTAAGGGAACTGGGGGAACAAGTTCTCGGCCGATGCGGTTATAAAGTGCTTGCAGCGAAGACCGGCAAAGAGGCCCTGGAAATTTACCGAAAAGAGGAACGCAACATAGCCCTGGTGATACTAGACCTGATCATGCCTGAAATGAGCGGCAGACAGTGCATAAGAAAACTCCTTAAGCTGAATCCCGCTCTGAAAATTCTTGTGGCCAGCGGCTATGCATCCGACGGCACCCCGAGAGAAGCGCTTGATCTCGGCGCAAAAGGTTTTGTGAGCAAACCCTTTAATGTTGCGCAACTGCTTCAACAGGTCAGGCAGGTATTGGATGCACCTTGAGAAGAAGTTCCTCGCGTCGCCACCAAAACGGCTACGCAAACGCCCCCGTCCCCATGTCCAGGATAAAAGGATCTAAGCCATTCCGAAAGGAGACGTTTGATGGAATTGAGAGTAATGCGATCTGACTCGGCACTGACCCGTATAGAGCTTGCCGGAAAACTCGACGTGGAAGGCGAAGGTCAGATTGGCGAACAATTCAGACAGGTTGTCCAGTCCAGCAATATGGACGTGCTGGTGGATATGAGCCAAGTGTCATATTTGGCCTCGCTTGGCATACGGCTATTGTTTGCCGGCGCCAAATCGCTAGCCGCCATAGGAAAGAAGCTGGTCGTGCTCAGTCCTCAGCCGATGGTAGAGGAAACTCTCCTAAATTCAGGGACCGTTAAGCTGATACCTATAGCTCAAAATGAGGACGAGGCGCTAAGAATTCTCCGTTACTGATTGGAAATCAAGCGGCGTTTGTCAGCCACTTGCAGAGTGATCTCTCCCGAGTGAGTTCGGGCTCCGTCACGTAGCGGAGTGCATCTTGTCCCGCCCGGATTGTTGCCGTAAGAAGTCGGAATGAAGAACGAACTTATTCTGTTGATACGAAATCAATTCGATGACTTGCCTGAATTGATCAAACAGGCGGACACATTTCTGGATCATCATTCAGTTCGGCTGGAAGCACTTTACAAAGTGAATCTTATACTTGAAGAAGTGCTTACAAATATCATCAAGTACGCGTTCAATGACAAATCCTATCACCAAATACGGGTGGTAATGAAGCTACAGGACCCTGAGCTGGTCATCGAGTTCATCGATGACGGTCAAGAGTTCGATCCGCTTAGCATGCCCCCGCCCAAATTAGCGGAATCCATTTCGGAGAGCGAAGTCGGTGGGCTTGGAATTCATCTCGTGAGGCAAATGTCCGATGGGATGGAATATCATCGCCATGAAGACCGCAATATTTTGAGAACGAAGATCGACTTACGGTCCACGGCTCACATATGAATCTTAAAAAAGATTGCCAATTCATCTGTGGTCGCCAGTTCATCGAAACCATAGATGTCTACTAGGCACTGTTCGATTTCGGGCGGCATGCATGCATCACACTCTATAGGTATTCTCTGGGGGCATGACGTCTGGAGTCGGCAAAACTCCTTGTGCCCCGTAACCGCTTGGCCGTACGGGCAGATTGTCACCAGCTTACAATAGAGACAATCCCATTCGTCCAGATCATAAGGAATGCCGCGCTCGCTCATAATGTGCTCCCAAGCCGGGCAACTTGCCGTCACGCGAATTCCTCTGCCCGCTAGAGGCGACCACTTGCCTGCTCATCCATTTTCCGATCATGTACGCCGTCGCTACAGGTCCAATGTTCTGCTTTGACCGCGGATTCGTGTTAATCTCGAAGGGCGACCCATTGAATGATTTTTTTGAGCTGTTGCGAACCGGCCTCAGAAATATTCGTTATTTCGAATCCGGACTCTATCTGTCCGTCACTCCTTCCGTTCTTGACCCACCGGCATTGAGCTTCGAGAGCAAACGGACCAACCGGAAAGAGCCTGTCTGAGAAAAATACAAGGGTCTTTGTCTCACCTGTCTCGGTTCGGATACCACGTATTCCGAGCCCTTGTTCCGTCACGTCTACGATTGTGCCCATATTCTGAGGGTCGGCTGCGTCGCAAATCGGTAAAGGGACATCCACACAGTCTCTTGGGACAAATCTGATGTTTGCGACATCCGCTGTGTCGTCACCGACATCTGACGTTCTATTGAAAAGTTCCTGGACTTTTATCGCTTTGGCATCAACTAATTTCTTGAAAATACTTTGAAGACCTTTCGACGAGAGTCCATGTTTGTTCATCAATTGAGAGTCGCTCATACCCGAGCGGATATTGTTCACTATGTCTTTTGCCTTTATCTTGCGCTTGGTTTCCATCGGAGGTCCCTCCATTTCCTAAACTAACCTACCGATATTTCGCTGGTATCATCTAAGTGGTATCGGCATTCTCCGCCTTCTCCTACGGTAGATGATTCACGTGGTCGTCCCTCCGGCCCTGCAACCATTACGCAGTTGCGTCCTGATCGTTTGGCCCGATACAAGGCGCTGTCCGCGGCGGAGATCATGGCGTCCAAGTTGATCCTTGCGCCACGACCGGTCGCAGCAACGCCCAGACTCACCGTAACAGGAACAGACCCACTATCGGTTTCAACCGATCTGTCGCAAATGGATTGTCGCACCCTTTCAGCCAGATTGGCCGCACTGTCCCCATCGCAACCAGGAAGAATAATAACTATTTCTTCTCCACCGTACCGGCCGGCAGTGTCATACGAGCGCAAAGAAGAACGTATCCTGTTAGCCACCTCCTGCAGGACGGCATCCCCTGCCTGATGGCCGTAAGTGTCATTGATCCCTTTGAAGTGGTCCAAATCTGCCATGGCCACAGCTAAATACTGTTCCTCTCGATCTGCACGATCAAGTTCCCCTTTCAAGCGCTCCAGAAGAGCTGTGCGATTCCAAAGACCTGTCAATAGGTCATGACTTGCCCGGAAATTTAGGGCTTCTCTCGCCATCGTGAGATCGGCGATAAGTTTTTCTCGCTCTTCTTCGGCTCGCTTATTCTGAGTGATGTCGATCAGGTTTCCCATGCAGGCCGAACGCCCGCGATGCTGAATAGTTCCGACCAAGGCGTTCACCCATTTCATTTCACCGTTCTTGCACACAAAACGAAAGTCGTAATGGCTCGGGACTGATTTGTTCGGTGAACCGGGCAGAGACTTGTGTTTGACTATGTCTCTATCCTGAGGATGAACAAATTCCCAGAAGGGCCTGCCGAGCATTTCTGCCGGAGAGAAACCGCCCATCGCGGCAAGCCTGTCATTCACGTAGGCCAACTCGTCGTTTTGATGTATAAAGATGCCTGTCAACGAGTTTTCAGACAGCGCCTTATAGCGTTCCTCGCTTTCCCTCAAGGCCATCTCGGTCCGCTTGCGTTCCGCGATCTCCGCCGCAAGCCTCTGGTT
Source organism: Desulfomonilaceae bacterium (assembly GCA_035506215.1). GTDB lineage: Bacteria > Desulfobacterota > Desulfomonilia > Desulfomonilales > Desulfomonilaceae > DATJPW01. The sequence goes on along the minus strand of DATJPW010000403.1, from coordinate 1,063 downwards.
GGCCAGCTCCAGTTGGGCCCTCCTTGCCTTTTCCTCGGCGTGTATCCGGGCCAGATCCCTCGCATACTGAATTACTTGCTCGGTTGGGATGGCAGGAGTCTCTTTACGGCTGTCCAATCTGGAGGCTTGAAATGTGCCCCCACTAGGATAGTCGCCTATCGCAATTTGAACGGTTCGCTGGCTCAGAGAGGCCCTGTCTTCAACTTCCGATTCTTTAATGAGTCCCGCCTCTACCAGCTTGTCGAGAAGGCTCTTGAGTCCTATGGCTGAGAGGGCGTACTTCTGCATAAGCGTCTGGTCGTTCATTCCGGACAGAACATCATTCAGCGCTTGTCGAGCGTCTATTTTACGCTTTCCATTCCCCTGGCTTGGTGTGGGCCTAATTTGAATAACGTTGCTCTTTTTCATGACCGACCTCCTCACTTGAGAGTTAAGAGGCTCGTGATACTATTCCGAAGTCCCGAACTCTTTGTAGGCTGTGAATCCAGGGTCTTCTCTAGTTTGAGGTCCGGTTTGTGACGGCAGGCCGGGGTCTTTTCTTCACAATGGGCAACCTCAAAGATTTTCTTGCCTTTGTATTGATACGTCCGAATCTGCATGGCACACATGGGCATCACTTAACCTCGCGAGCGAACAGTGGGTACGAGCCATCGATCACGGCAACCGGATTTGGGATTAATGCTGGCGAACGTATGTCCTTTTTGATGGCGATCTTTTTGATTGCGACGTGGCCTCTTACGAATTCGAGCTGTTCCATATTGCTCGTGAGCAGAAAGCCCACAGCGCCCTCCGCTTCAGCCACCCCGACAAGCAGAAAGCTCAGAAACGGGACCCTAATTCCGGTAGCTGCAATGGGGACGCTGAAAAGGTCTTCAACCACACCGAGCGTTTCCCGACTAATCACGGGCTTTACGGGCAAGTCGGGTCCACCAAGTTGAGCCCAATTCGTGTACTCTCCGTCAAAAAGCTTGCGGACTTGATCCACAGTTAAGGTGTGAACCGGATTCGAAGGGTGGGCAATTATCGTGACGAGGTCACGACGAAAGCTCCTAGGGGCGGATAT
>DATJPW010000402.1:0-14639 GCA_035506215.1 Desulfomonilaceae bacterium | reverse complement strand
CAAGAGTGCTGTGCAGCACTATTTTCGGGTCTTCGGCATACAGCCTCATAGAACCAAGTCGTTCAAGTTATCCACGGATCCCTATTTTGTGGAGGAGGTCAGGGATATTGCGGGTCTGTATTTGAACCCTCCGGAACATGCGATCGTACTGTGTGTCGATGAGAAGTCCCAGATCCAAGCGCTTGAAAGAAGCCAGCCGATATTACCCATGGGGTTAGGGTACGTAGAGGGCGTTACCCATGATTACTTCCGCCACGGTACGACGACTTTGTTTGCCGCCTTGGATGTCGTCAAGGGTACAGTCCTCGCCGATTGCAAGCCCCGGCATCGCCAACAGGAATTCCTTGCCTTCCTCAAGCTTTGCTGAAGCCCGTGCAGAGGCTCAAGAAGAACGGCCAATGAGCCAATGCAGAAGATAGACAAGAAAGGAGCGTGCGATGAAAATTGTCCCTTATTCCGAAGTCCAGCCAACTCGGTACGAGAGTGCGGAAGCAAAAGGGATAGCAGGCCGCGTTGTCATAGGCAAGAATGACAATGCCAACAACTTTTGCATGCGGGTATTTGAGATCGGCGCTGGTGGCTTCAGCTCCAGGCATTCCCATGATTGGGAACATGAGGTGTTCATCCATACGGGTGAGGGAGAAGTTTTCGGCAACGGTCACTAGCGGAGTTCCGCGGAGTTCCGGGGACACCATACTTAATTCATGAAATCGCATCGGGAGCTGCTGGCGTCCCATGTCCAAAGGGCCTGATTACCCGATCATTTCCAAATTTCCGTCTTCCCGTGATCAAAAGTCAGCCGGTCGATCTCTCTCACAAGGTCCGCATCGCTGATCGGAAATTCCGGGAACACCATACCTAATTCGTGACATACCACCGTGGCGAATGCTGCTTTCAGGGCATGACTGGATCGGCGCGAGTTGTCGCTCCGGGCTGAGATAAGTATGTTGTCCCCAGAATTCCCTAACTTAACGAGTGATACATAATCCGGAAGGCAGGCCAATTTCAAGAAAACAACTGCATAAATCATTCTAGATTTCAAACCTTTACTGCAACTTGAGATTTTGCAACCCACTCCAATGAATTTCCCATTGAATTCTTGTGGCCTCTTCAATGTCCTGGAGTTTGGAAGGGACGAAACCCCTTGATCTTTACCCGGACAAAGATTTCTGATACGCGTGCCGCACTATGTCCCCGTGCAGCTTTGATGCCGGTCTGCAAGGGGAATTGAGATTTGCCGGTTGGCAACGTTAGGATTTCAGCTGTGCTAGCCGTTCTCAATGCGGAATCCGCGCTGGTTCGGCGCCTCGACAACATCAAGATCGATAGCCATTGGCGGGGGCAAGACGGTGGTTGAATCCATTCGCGTGACAATTTCCGTTCCAACCTATATGCGGGAGAGGTTCATCGTGGGCAACGTGAGGTCGATTCTTGCCAGTACCTACGAGAATTTTGAACTGATTGTGGTAGACCAATCTCCCTCCCGATCAACCGAGTACCTGTTAAGCGGGGAATTCGGCTCCGAACCTCGACTTCATTACATACATACTGATACCGTAGGACAGAGTCGTGCTCGAAATATTGCGCTTGGAGAGGCCCAAGGCGAATTGATCCTCTACACTGATGACGACGTTTTGGTCACGGAACACTGGATCGAAGCTTACTTGGACTGTTACAGCCATTTGCAGGTTAATGGCATCACACCCGGAATCATGGGCGGCCCGATAAAAGGGATTTGGGAAACGCCAAAACCTGACTGGTGGCCGCGAGAATTCCTGTACTGCCTCAATGAGTTTGATTTGCCAGGCGGGAGGCAGAAATATTCGGGCGGGCACTTTCCCTCAGCGACTAATTTTGCTTGTCGAACCTCGTTGCTCAGGGCAGTTGGTGGATTCGACGAGAGGTACGGATATTTTGGATCCAAAAGGAGGCTGGTTACTGTCGGTGGAGAAGACACCCGCGTCGTCCTTCAGCTTCAACGCATGGGATATGACCCCTACTTCGAGCCACGCGCGGTGGTCGGCCACATTGTGGTCAAGGAACGGCTTACCCGCAGGTTCTTTTACCGGCGCCTGTTCGCTGCCGGCGTAGACAGCGCAGCACTGACTTTGGCATTCGAAGAGAAACGCCCAATGCCGCCTTTTCGCCTCGTTGCCACGAATTGTCGGCAGCTAGTGCGGTCACTGTCGCGTCTCACTTTGGGTGACAGATTACTCTCCGAAAGATTTGAGACTCAGCGACGAATGAGGGAGTGGGGTAACGCCCTAAAGGCGCTGGGAAGTCTCTTCGGCGCATGGATCTGGTCCACTAGACTGAAGAGCCAAGTATTGACTTTCCGTCAAAGTAATCGGGTAGTTCAACGTCCATCAGATTGAGAATCGTTGGCGCCACGTCCATCACGTCGCCTCTGGGCAAAGTCGAACCAGGCTCGATGCCCGGTCCCTGTACGATGAGGAAGCCGCCAGGGCTGTGCGATCCCAACCTGCAGAAAGGAAAAGGGCCTATGCGTCCGACCTTTGGGCTATCTACGACGTCGAACGGCACTTCGTTCCATACAACCGACAAATCTTCGTCCGGCACGTTCTGCCCATGAGCTTGGCTTGCGCTTCTCCATTTGATCACCTCTTTGACCGCCGGCTTGCCTGTTCTCGCGTCGGAGAGCGTCTTCAAATGCAAGATCAATTCGTCGCATACGGAATCATAATGCTGCGGTTCGATCAATCCATGAGGTTCCCTTCCTTTGAGATTGAGTCTTATCCGGCCTGCTTCGGTCGATGGTAACGCGAACGCCTTCATGTCAGGCCAATAATGTCTGTACCAACTTGCCGGTATCCACGCGTGCCTTCCGTGCTCGAGTCCCTGAAACAAGAGGGCAAAGCGGTGCCTCAATCCGTTCAAGACTTTGGAAGCAAACTCTGCGACCACATTGTTCTCATGCTTCAATCGTTTGTCCGATAGAGTATAGTTGATCGGAGCTGCAAAAGGGTTCATAAAACTGGCGGCCAAAGAGTCAGTCCGGCGTCTCCACATTTCAGCCGACCATGTGGGCACAGCAATCTTTGAACAACTCTCGGCGCGAATGTCATCCGCCGCAGAACTCGAGAACATCGCCTTGCCCGGAAAACTCAGGCGATAGAGGAACTCCGGTAGTATGACGGCATTTGCAACATCGAGAGTGGCGCCTGTAGAGCCGGTAATGGAGAAGATTACAAGATACGTTTGGGCGTCCGGATCGGACGCCAGATGATCGAAAAATTCCCGGTCAAGGGCTTGATACAATTCGAGCATCGGTTTCTCCGGGAGTCCACCCCGGTCCTTATTCTTCGGGCTGCAAGGATGATCCGGTAATTCAAATTGATGGCATGCCTCATGAGTTTCCGAGATCACGGTAAAGAAAAGATCCCATCGGTCCCGCCGGAGGAGATCTCGGCAGATGGCGGCTCGCAGCGTCAGGCCCTTCACAAGTGCGTTAAACATTGTTTCCACAAAGGCCGTATCCCACCAACCTACACCACTAGTTATCAGATTCACCGCGGGATGTGTGCCGTACGTGTTGACCAATTCCGACCATAAGCCCTCCGGGGACGACAGCTTCGGGAAAGTAGGATAATGGGTCCCCCAGGAGAGGACTTGAATGCCGTTGACCTCATTGGCAATGGAACTGCAGTGTGGAATATCGAAGGCCGCTATCTTGCGCATTGGGTCAAGGGCATAGAAAAGTGGGTACTCCTGATAATCGTACACGGACGTCCATTTGATATCGTAGCTGCCTTCAAGTAGTCCGAACGGAGAAAAGAACCCGGTCTTGTTCGCACGACATCCGCACAGTACTTCGGTCCATAGGGCCTCGTCGCGAAATTGACCCTTTACATCCAATTCACACCATGCTCCTCGGGCCCGGATGCGACGAAGACCTTCCAGCGATCCCTGGCGCATCCATTCCGTCACCCGCTTAGCATCCCCACAATCCACACCTATGGCGATAACACGGGCTGTCATGCAAGTTCCCTGAGCATATCAATATAGTGTCAACCGGGGCCTCTCGGTCTGATAAGTTCTGTAGGCCGTTACCCAAGTTGGCGACATCATTTCTCTTCCTCCGGCCAAATTGAACGGAATGAAATGTCCGCACAGTCCACAAAAAGTTTTCAGTTGTCCGGCCATGGGATCGCCTTTGTGGGGCATCTGTTTCCTTCCGAGATCCAATCCGAAGACTCTGTCGATACCGGGACTAACCGAGCAAGGATAATAGCCGTACGGACCGAGGCCTATGCCGAAATAGAAGGGGATATCGCAGGCCCGAGTGAAGTCGCTGTTGCGGTAACGATCCAGGTCTACCGGGGCCACGTTGAATGCATAGAACTCGTCCCTAACCGGTGAGTCCTTGCCGGAGTTGTATACGATGATATCCTTCGGAAGCCGGGCGAGCACGCCCTGGACTTCCACTCCGAATCCATTGGTACTGACTGAGATCTTGGTGTCAGACGCATGTGAAGCTTTGAATTCACGAAGAAGTTCGACGACTTCAAAAAAATCGGGATGAAGGGTAGGTTCTCCTCCCTCTATCTTGATCTCTTTCCAAGTTCGATTCTGCGCGACGGTTTCTCCAATGAATTTTTCCACCTGGGGAACAGTCATCGTCTCATCGGAAGGCGCCTGCTTGCAAGATCTGTTGCAGTTGAAACACTTCAGATTGCACCTGAAGGTGATGTCCAGTGCTATAATGTCGTGGTTTAGCCGATGTCTTCTAAACAAACGTTTCCTAAACGACCTTCGGCTCCTGAGGACAATCCATTTCAGGTCTGACCACTTCATATACATCACATCCGGTGGGACGGTTCGCTATTCCGATCTACCGGTCCCAATTCCGAAGACAGGAAAGTCATTGTGTACCCTCGAGGAAGAGCATACTCTCCGAACCTATTTCTGCAACGTCCGATACAGTTCCACGTATCGACGCGCCACCTGACCCGAGGAAAAATGTTTCTCCACCTTATCTCTCGCTGTCTGTGACAAACGTCGCCGGCGATCGTCATTTTCAAGCGCCCATGCAATACCATATGCCAGATCGGCCGTATTCTGGGGTTCCGCCAGGTATCCTGTGACGCCATGTTCTACCAGATCGAGAAGGCCTCCAGTCCCGAATGCGACACAAGGGGTTCCGCAGGCCATGGATTCCAGAACGGTCTGTCCAAAGGTCTCTTGTTTTGACGGACACACGAACACGTCCGCGGCCGAGTACACCAGAGAAAGTAACTTGTCGTCGTGCAATGGACCCATATAAGTGGTTCTCAAGCCGATGGCCGGCGGCAACGCCTCGGTTTTGGGGGTCCCAAACAGCACAAGTTCCGCTTTTTCGGCCCAACCTTGGCCATTCAGGATCTTCGCGGCGTCGATCATGTGATGGAATCCCTTGAGAGGATCTGTGAAAAGACCAAAGGCGCCCATAAGGATGATATGTTTTTCTTGCGGCCAATTCAGCTTCTTGCGAGCCCATGACTTGTCCATGGGTTTGAAGACTTGCAGGTCGAGGCCCAGCGGAATTACTTCGGCTCGCGTTCTCCGAAATAGCGAGCTGGCGCGTGCACACTCGGCGACCCACCGGCTGGCAGCCACAAGAGTGATATCGACGGACTTCCAATGCTGTTCTTTCTGCTCCCAAACCAACTTGGTGATGTCTCTTTCTCTTCCTGAGCCCAGTCGAGGACAACGGCCGCAAGATTCTGTATAACGCTCACAATTACCTGGCAAGTGACACCCGCCGGTAATAGGCCACAGATCGTGCAAGGTCCACACGACCGGCCATCTGAATCGAGGCAGGGCTCTGATTGGCAACAATCCATCTCCGACCCAGTGCAGGTGAACGATGTCAGGATTCAAAGCCTCTAAGCGTCTCACAATACTGTTCGGAGCTCGGTTCGTGCTCCACGGGATCTTCTCTCGTTTGGGATACAGATGAAGTGCCAACCGATCTATTTTTTGTCCAACTCTAAGGAATAGGCTGTGACACGGCCCTTTTGAGAGAGAGGTCACGGAAAAATCGTCTTCAGCCTTTTCCCGGACAATCATCCGCGATTGTACGCCGGTTCCTTTGAGGTATGTATGCAAGCGATACGCCGCTTTGGCGGCGCCTCCACGCTTGTCAAAAGTGCTGAGATGGACGATGTTCATTTTCTGTGTGCATATGCCAATCTGTTGCAAAGATCATCGCAGAAGAGCTGTGCCGATTCGCACCGCGTCCAGAATGACTTTCGCGGTTCCTATCCTCTGCCGAAGCCTCTGGGGGAATGTTATCCGGCACTAAGATCGCCTGACAGCCATCCCCTTGGTGCGTAAGGCAGCACGCGTCGATAGGGCCTCTATAAATCACGAGCCGTGTCCTAAATAGTTGCAGATCCAATGTTCCGACGACTCATCTCTACGTAGCTCCATTCACGGACTCCTCGTGGGGTTGCTCGGCATTCAAACTTATCACAAGGTCTTACGTGAACCAACCCGTTGACCTGGCCCAGGTATGTACCACTTGTTAAAATGGATGTATAATGCCTTGTTTTGCCGGAAGAGAACTTTCCTGTTTGGCCCGGATGTTACTCCATGTTAACTGGGAAAATGTTAATAAGCATCTGATTATACAAGATGTTGCCCCGCCCTCTCATGGGAGAGACAGGGGTTCGATTAATATTCGGTTCCCCTGGTCCCGGTATTATCAATGTGTGTCCGAGTGAGGACGACAAGGACATTTTGGTTGACTGAAGAGCGGACGGTGAGGTACGTTCAAAAAACAGTAAAAATGAAGCCTTATCAGCGAGGCGGCCATGGCCTTGCCTGCGTAAGGTGATCCGGGACTCCGCACGGAGACCTTGTCGGGTCAGTGTAGCTTCGCTCGTCCTTTCAACAGTGCCAGGGACACGACGAAATAGCAAGACCGGCGCATGATGCCGATTGATGGATAGCCCAAAGAAACACCTGACACGTTAGACTAATTAGCCAAGAGTAGGTCACGAGCTACAGCATTCGTGAGACAAGACATGGCCTATCCGAAATAGGGGAGGACAACGTCATGGCAGAGCTGGCGATGTAATCATCGGGGCCATGCTTTTCTTGGAGAAGAAACGCTTGCGAATTGCTATACAGGACAGTTTTCCCAATTTACCCATAACCTCGGAGAAGGAATTCATCCGACGTGCCATCATTGCGCTAGGCTCACTGGGGCATCAAGCCGTCTCGGTGGAGACTTCCGACGAAATAATAGCGTACCGACCCGATGTCGTTCTGGTGACCCATTTCTGTACGCCCAAATTAACTGCTTTTCCCACGGTGGGCCTCATGTGGAGTCCACCGTCATTCTATGCAAAAATCCAAAGTTTCTATCGGAATATTCTAAGCTATGACGGATATCTTTCGGGGTCGAGACAAGTCACTCAATTTTTGTCGGATCTGCTATTTGCTGCAAATAAGAAAGCTCCCGTTTCCGAGTACATGTATCCGAGCTGTATGACGACACCTTTCGTTGAGGAAAGTCCGTCAACTGTTTCTCTTTTTTACGCGGGAGTAAACTGGGACAATGAAAGATACATAGATTTGTTCCGAATTCTTGACAAAGATGTCAGCTTGCACCTTTTTGGTCCGCCAAAGGGCTGGAGGGGCCTGAAGAACAGCTACCGCGGAACATTGCCGGTTGACGGCATTGCCGTTCTCGAAACCATACGCAAGCACGGTGCGGCACTTTGCATCCATAGGCCTGAATTCAGAGCCGCAAATACTCCCTCATCAAGACTTTTTGAAACGGCTGCCGCAGGAGCAGTCATAATTGGAGACGAGTTTGATTTCACAAAGGAGCATTTCGCTGGGGCAATGTTATTCATAGATCCTGAACAATCGCCTCCAGAGATTGCCAAGCAGATCAAGGATCATCTGACATGGATTAACAGCCATCGGGAAGCAGCAAGGGAAATGGCAAGGCGCTCGTATAACATATTCGTCGAAAAGTTTTGCCTCGAAAAGCTATTTGCAAATATTGGCTCTTTGGTTGATGAAATCAGGGAAGCGTCGCTGATCTGTCCTAAAGCCACAACGGAACGGCTAGGAACAGAGGGGCCTTTGGTGCAGTATATCATCAGGGTCGGTTGTCGGCCGGTCACAGTGATTAACAGGTGTCTCGAATCGTTGGCACAGCAGACGTACAACCGAATCGGCATAATCATAGTCCAGTTCGCGGAAGTCTCAGGTCTGATGAAGTTGCTGAATTCATACGAGTCCAGGTTTGAGTCAATCGAAATGATCCGCACACAGGGTAGCGGATCTCTAAGAAGCAATTCTCTTTGGAAAGGGCTTCGCGCAGTTCGGGCGCCATATTTCGGAATCCTCGATGATGATGATTCACTTCATCCAAATCACGTAGCCACGCTCGTTGAGAAGCTCTTGGAAAACAAGAGTTACCGGTTCGCTTATTCTGGTGCGATTCAGGCCGAGGATGACGATGGAATTTACCTTGATGCCCGGAATTTTCATGTCGGTTCTGAAACTAGAACTATCAAGGAGAGGAGAAGTCTCAGACACCTTGAACCTTATAATAAGGCAAAACTCTTACGACTAGAAAATTACATCGCATCGAATGCATGGTTGGCCAGCAGAGAGCTTCTCGATTCTCGGGTACTTACCGATCCAGACTTGTCGGTGGGCGAAGACTTTTATCTGTGCCTGATGTTTCTGCAACGGACCGAATTTGTCCCGACATGGAAACCAACAGCCGTGTACCATTTTCGCTCCACTTCGAAGGACAATTCAGTGCTCAACCGCGATTTGTGGCGCCATTGGGACGAAAGAATTCGTCTCAGGACCCACTTGGATTTTGGAAGGCCCTTGGCTGATCTTCAGCTAACTGAAGAGTCGGGCCTCGAATTAAAAGTCTTGCGCGGAATCAGGAGATTCCTCCAGGGGAGAAATATCAGACAATTGATGGGCAAAGCAGCCAAAACGTTTCGAGAGCGCGGCGTATCGGGGTTGTTAGAAGTTCTGTCCAGAAAGGGTTCGTAGAGCATTTCCATAGCTACACCATTTCCGGCTCAATGGCTGGATATTTCGGGTTTATGCCAAAGATACTAACGATACGGAAAAGCACCGCATGGAGAAACCTACCGTCATTTGTCTTACCCCCGTGAAGAACGAAGCCTGGATCTTGGATCGCTTTCTGAAGTGTGCGTCACTGTGGGCTGACCATATAATTGTTGCCGACCAGAATTCGAGCGATGGGTCCGTAAAAATTGCTCAACGATTTCAAAAGGTCAGGCTGATACAGAACGACGTAAACAAATTCAATGAACCGGAAAGAGTTCAAATGCTGTTGGCGGAGAGCAGGAAGATCCCAGGTCTTCGTCTCCTCATTTCACTTGACGCCGATGAGTTCCTAACCTCCAATTTCGTGAAAAGTGCTGAGTGGCAAACGATGCTTAACTGTGAAGTAGGAACCTTGATCTCATTTGACCGTGTAAACATTTTTCCAGGAATGAGTCACTACTGGTTCGAGGGCCGAGTTTTCGGATTTATGGATGATGGCAGCCCGTATCAGGGGCCTGCGATCCATTCACCTCGTGTGCCTCTTCCGATCGATGCCCCTACATTGGCCCTGAAAGAAATCAAGGTCATGCATTATCAGTATACCGACTGGGATCGAATGTGGAGTAAACAGAGATGGTATCAATGCTATGAGCTGGTGCACGGTCCTACTCGGAGCCCTGCGAAGCTGTACCGCAAGTACCATCATATGTACTCTGTACGTCCGGATGAATTCCATCCTATCCCATCTTCATGGTTTGAAAACTATGCAGCCCACGCAATAGACATGACGAGCACGCTCAGAGAGTCGGCATTTTGGTGGGATAAGGAGGTTCTGCATTTTTTTCGGGACTACGGCGTTACGCTCTTTTCCAAACTGGACATCTGGGACCAAGACTGGGTTAGTTTGGCGAAACGGGAAGGGTTCCGAGACGCCCATATGTTTGAGGACCCACGAAGCAAACTTGAAGAATTGGCGCACAGAGCCTTACGTCGGTCACGCGGGCCCACCAGGCCCATACTCAAACGAGTGGCGGATTATGGATCCTCAGTGCCTTCTGACATCCGGCCGACCGCGAGGCGGGGGCTCCTCTATTACTGCTGTCTATCAATCTTGAGTTGGGCTCCCTTACAAGCCCTGGGACGTTTGAGGAGGAGTTTTGGACTATAGTCCGTGAACAGAATACGAGAACTTTTTGGCTGCTCGAATAGGGCTTTTCAATTGTGGAAGAAGAGGAAGGGATACGTTCGGTATCCTGTGAAGGAATTCGTATTTGGTCCTAAACGCGGAATTCTTGTGAGCCGACTGCAAGATTGGGGAGTGCTACAGCGGCCAATCAAGTCGAAACAAGTTAGAGGTGACAGGTGACTTAAAGTAGCGAATTCTGTGATTCACCTCGATCCTGAGTCGCGCAGCATACATCAATTGTCACGTGTTGCCGCTTCGGCAGATCAACCGTCACACCGGGCGCCCCTGGCCCTTCCTTCGCTGTTTTGGGAGCTCTGACGGGAAGCTTTTGTTTGCAAGAATTGTCTTCTACGAGCAAAAATCACCCTAAAGGCTCGTCCGAAAAATAGCGGAACTCTAGACATCCAGTTATGGTCCTACATATGGAAGTTGTATGGGGGATTATTATCAAGTGATTTTGACCCCGGCTGCAAGGGTTGAAGCAAATACTTTTGTGTGCGCCAGATAACCGACGTATATGCATGGAAGCACGAAGAACCGACTTTTCTGCTTTCGTTTACTTACCACAGTACGAAAAGCTTTTCTTGGTTGCCTGATACATCATGACCCGGGCGGAGATAGGCGCGGGGTGGAACCAGACGCACATCCTGGTCTCGAATGACGATTTTGTTGAAGAAAGAGGTGGGGAATGGCGCAAAACTACGATGCGGTAGTGATTGGCGGCGGCCACAACGGGTTGACGTGTGCGAGTTATCTTGCCGGCGCAGGACTCAAGACGCTGGTTTTGGAGCAGTACCATATCGTCGGCGGCATGACCGTCACTGAAGAGATTACACTTCCAGGATTTCGATCAGACATTCACGCGTTCGGTTATCAATTGGCAAACCTTTCTCCTGTGCCCCGTGAATTAGGTTTGGAGAAATTTGGTTTTGAGTTACTGAGGCCCGATCCGAACTTCTCACATGTGTTCCCCGATGGAGGCATCGTCTCGATGCGCCGGGAACTGGAGGATACAGTTCGGAGTATCGGCCGCTACTCACCAAAGGACGCCGAAACGTGGCGTAAGCTCTTTCAGAATTACCTCAAGGTCAAGGATCAAATCATTTCAGGAGTGAATTCACCACCGAAATCGCTCGGAGCTGAGCTTTCCGCTCTGGAACTGCTTCCCGGTGGGCTGGACGAATATCGCTTCGGTCTCCAGAGCACTCGATCCTGGTGCGACGAATGGTTCGAAGCCGACGAGACAAAAGTGTTTCTTGCGACATTCGCGAGCCACCCCGGTCTTGCTCCAGACGATGCGGGAGGAGGGCGTCTGGCCTGGTTATTCAATACGATTCTTCAGGATGTGGGTAACAAGGTCGTCAAAGGGGGAATGCACAACTTGTCCCTTGCCCTGGCTCGTTACCTTGAATCCCAGTCGGGAGAGATACGAGCCAATGCGCCGGTCCGAAAGATAGCGGTTAAGGAAGGAAAAGCCGTCGGAATTGAACTGGCGGACGGCGAGGAGATTGCAGTTAGCGGAGTGGTTGCATCGAGCGTAGATCCTCACCAACTCATAGTCCACTTCCTGGGCGAGGAAGTCGTAGGCCCGGAACTTGTGGCCAAGCTTGATCGATACGAATGGGGCGACTCAGCATTGGTCATCTACCTGGCCCTGGATGGCCCTGTAGAGTACAATGCTGGACTCGTGGCTCGACATTCCGCATACGTTCACCCCACTCCGCCTACCCTGGACTATTTTTCACAGTGCTACACGGAGTGCCGCGGCGGAAAATTGCCGGCAGCGCCTCTTGTCATCATGTGCAACGATTCGGTCGTCGATCCCAGTCGAACGCCTCCGAACAAGTATGTTATGAAGCTGATAGTGAATAATGTGCCGTACCGCATAACAGGGGACGCGACCGGCAAGATCGGAGCGAGAACCTGGGAACAAGCCAAGGAGCCGTACGCTGATCATATCATCGACATGATCACCGACACCTATGCTCACAATTTCAAGAATCTCATTCTCAAAAGGGTCGTGCATTCGCCGGAAGACATGGAAAGAATCATTCCCAGCGCCGTCCGGGGCACGGTCGCCCACGGGGCGTTCGTCCCCTACCAGATGGGTTCAATGCGTCCAATCCCGGAACTGGGCAATTACAGGACTCCAGTTCCAAACGTATATCTCTGTGGCTCGGGTAGCCACCCTGGAGCCGGGGTATCAATGGCGCCAGGGCGTAATGCAGCTCGCCTCATTTTGGCCGACTTGAGAGCCGGACGCAAAACCTTGTAAGCGTTTTGCCAAAACCCTGAGCTGGCTTTCTTCGTCAACAAAGCCACAGCGTATGCGCCTACCCCGAAAAGCATCGCTCTCGTTATGGATGATACGGGTATGCCACGAGGTGCATGGAATCCATCGGGCCATTTTCAACATCCCTCCAGACACAACAAGCTTGGCGGAAAACATGGCCGGCACCGCGTCTCTACTTAACGGAGCAAAACACTGTAGCAATAGTTGGCCTAACCTGGATATTCGGATCATGAGCGGAACTGCCCAAGCATTCGCCTGGCTTCTTCCCTGCTTTCATAAATGTGGGGGGCCAAGTCACGTTTTTTCACCTTCCCAACTGATCAGCGCGGAGTCGATTTCCACCCACTTCTCGTTTCCGTTCCGGTCCACCATCCTGAACGGATAACGGCTTGTGATATTCTCTCCTCGTATTCTTTGATAATGGCGTTGGAGCACCATCGCCCTGTCATCCGGATGAATGAACTCAGTGAAGGGTCTGGAGAGCAGTACGTCCACGGGATGCCCGATGATTTCCACAATCCTCGGGTTAAGAAATCGGAACATTCCTCCGGAAGCGATGAAAATCCCTTCATGAGCATTTTGCACCATCAGCCGAAATCGCTCTTCGGATTTTCTCAAGGCCGCTTCAGCGATCTTGCACTCGCGGATTTCCTGCCTCAGTTGCTCATTTAATTTCTTCAACTCCGGAATGCCTCCCTTTATAGCCATCGGCTCTCGTAACCTCCCGGAACCTTGTTTACCTGAGCTATCTGGGCAGGACATGAGAGACTCCTGAATCGAAGCACGTCTGCAGCACCCTACAAGGTGATCGTGTGTGTTTCCATCCATTCAGCAAGCCAGCCAGGGCCAATTATCGATGTATGAGACAATTCATGCCTCCCGGAATTATGTGGCGTTCTTGCCAATTCTGATGTGCCTGCCCCTGAATCGGATCGCAGCACCGTATCTGTGACTCTCAATGAGCCGATTTCACGCGAATTTCTTTTCGGCCGATTGTTCCCATCTGCTTTCCCGAAGGACAAACTCACTGTCGCTCATCAACTATCACGAAGTAATAAAAGCGTCGATGATTTTGCCCCACGCGCGCGTCTCACGGCCTTCTCGTGGATTTCTCAAGTTGGCGATGGTGTTATGGTCTCGGTTCATATGAAGATTGCGTCGTGTTGATCCTGTGAAGCCCTGGTAGGTATCCCCAGGCAACCAGAGGCTACCAGGAGCACAACGAAGATCTTATGCTTGTAAATTAACATGTGGTACATAAACTGGGGGCAGGCCAATGTGTCAAGTCATGGGGCAAGTTTAGAATAAATTACCCGTGAGGAGAACTGTACGATGAAACAACTCTCAGCAATCTTTATAGTGGTCTTAGCAATCGTGGCATTCTTGACATTGTCTCGGGCTAATGTGCTGGCATGGGGCATCAATTACCCCGGAGGTAGAGTCCAATGGGGCAGTGACGGAGGTGCCGTCAGGTTTCCAGGAGGCGAAGTCCGGTGGGGTGAATACGGCGCAGTGCAATTCCCCGGCGGCAGGGTGGACTGGGATGATCGAGGCCGGGGAAACGTCGGTATTAATGTCCCCGGTTTCAACCTTAACAAACGCCGGTGATGACGAGCTAGGGCAGGCTGTCGCAAGTACTTCCTTCAGAAAAGTGGTACGAACGGATCATGATGGCTCTTTAGTGTAAAATTACTGTCTCTGAATGCATGCCCATAGACACACACAAATTTATTAATCTAAATCCGAATTTTTTTCCGAAGAGGCTTTTCGTTGCATAAATGTAGACTTGGAAATGAGGCCCCGATTGTAAAGTTTCGTGTAGAGACTTTGTAGGCCGCGAGGAGAAAGTCTGTAATTACTCATAAGCTCCGCATCTGTCATCCCATTAGAAAGACTATTCAGCACTGCTGAGGCATTAATTGTAACTCTCTTTGCATCTTGATTTTCTAAAACCAAGCTGAGGTCCGTCCTCTGTGCCCCGATTCTTCGTTCAATTGCTCTGGGGAATTCAAGCCCCTTGGCCAACAATTTCTTATACAATGTCTTCAATCCCCTCCGTGATAGATTGTGTTTTTTCATCAACTCGTCATCTGATAAATTATT
>DATJPW010000401.1:0-3159 GCA_035506215.1 Desulfomonilaceae bacterium | reverse complement strand
ACCGTAAGGTCTGACGTCACCCGGCTTGAGACGCAGAAGGCAAGTTGATAGTCCCTGTCTTCGCCCAACTTCCAGTAGGTGGGCTGACCTTCTAATTTGAACCTTCCCTCCGGGTCAACATTGAATCCCAGGCGGTACATTACGGCAAAGGTATCGTCCTGATTGAGCCAGGTGCCGGCAAGGGCGTCGAAACGGTGCTCGAACCGATTTCGCAAGATGGTCAGGTCGGCCCCGACAACCCTCATCTCCTGAGGCTTGGGATCCCGAAGATTATAACCCATGGTGTCAAGCGTGCTTCCATACCCCACTGAAAAGCCAAGGTTGAAATTGTCCTGGCTCAGCACCCCGTATGAAACTCTGGCAGCGCTCATCGAATTGCCTCTCGTGTAGACAGGCATCCCTGAACCGGTGGTCAGACTGGCAGCTACATCTCCCCAGGAAAAATCCTTGTAGAGTCCCCCACCCCAGTCTCTGTCATAGCCAAAGCCTTGTATTGCCAAGGTACGCAGCAAAAGACCGTGACTGTCGAAATAAGACCCCAACCCGAACGCCGGACGGTTATGCCCTGCCCAGACATAAGGTCCGGGTGTCTTGACTTTGAAATAGGCGTTATATATCTGCGGTTCCCACTTGATGCCGTTGGCTCCATTCTCGCCGTTGACTGTTAGAGCCGCGCGACCCTGAAGTGCGAAGGTGCCCCAGTCCCCTGACTCGCCGGAAAACCGTTTGAGATAATCAAAACCCAGGCTTGGTTTTTGCATCTCCGCGTCAGGATTCATCGAATAGTAGATCGGCTTTCTAAGGACGGAATCGTAGCCTGCGATCCCCTGCGCTTCAAAGTAAAGGAGGTGGTCCGCCGCCCAGCCGGTCCCGGCCAGGAAGGGCGCGCCCGCACAGAGAATTAAAAAGAGAGTTCTATACATTGAAGTTGTATCTTCCTCTGAACATGACCTTACCTTCTTTCAACACCGTCAACTTTACCTCCCAGTCGCCCGGCATCACAATCGGTATGGGGAGCAAATAATCGCCTTTCTTGGAAAGGCTGAAAGGGCGCTCGCCGGTTTCGTGAGCGCCTTTCATCGATGGCATGCCGGCATCAGCTTTAACCTCGAAGGATGTGTCTTTCTTTCCTTGTGCGTTGAAAATCTCCACCTTCATGATCGGGCTGCCCAGCTTCGGCTTCTCAACAAAACCATATATCAGATAATAGCCGTCGCCAAAGGGAACCTTCTTGCCCGGCTCAGCCATGGGAGAAAACACCGCGGACTGCTCGCCGGATTCCTTGGTCATGCCAGGCTTGTGCGACATACCCTGGCCATAGGCCAATGACGATGATAAGAACAGAACCAGTGAAAGCGAGATAAAACCGAAACTCTTGTTACTCAGCAGCATAGACTATCCTCCTTAAAACCTGTCGTGGTTTTCTGTTACCGTTCGCCTTTTATATCCCATGAACTTTACTAAATTATTCGTAGTATCCATGGGCCTTTGATTCTGCGTGAGTAACATATGTTCGGCCCGGCCCAAAGTCAAGGTACTCAGCTTACCATGCCCGGAAACAGATTTGAAAAATGCTTGCATTTGGTACCTTCTTCTTGACATTCACAATCTTTCTTTAGCATACTTGTCAACTAAGTGTGACATCATCTGCGCTGGAGTTGATTATCTACTCTGCGATATATATGTTATGGAAGGGAAGATTTGAAACAATAAAGCGAAGGAGGAATGATGAAAAGAAACTGCTTGGTGAGCTTTGTGCTGGTCTTGTTTGGGGTATTTCTTGCCGTCGGAGCGGTGAGTGCTGTCGAGGCCCCCAGAATGACTAAGGAAGTTTTGAAATCGATGGTAGGTGATCCGAACGTGGTAGTTATCGACGTCCGCACCGACCATGACTGGGCAGATAGCCGATCCAAAATCAAGGGAGCAGTTCGCGAAGACGCGAAGCTGGCGGGGCAATGGATGAGCAAGTACCCGAAGGACAAGACAATTGTTTTTTACTGAAGCTGACTCAGCGAAGCCACCAGCGCCAGTGTGGCGCTGCAATTCATGAGCAACGGTTATAAGAAAGTGTACGCCTTAAAAGGCGGCTGGAGAGAGTGGGAAGCCGCCGGATACCCGGTAGAGCCTAAATAGAGTATCAATGCACGAAGAACACGGGCACGAGCACGAAGAACGCGGGTACGAAAAGCGCCTTGGCTGGGCAATAGGTGTTACGCTGATTGTTTGCGCGGGAGAGATCGTCGGCGGGTTGCTGAGCAACAGTCTCGCCCTGCTCAGCGATGCGGGGCACGTCTTCACGGACGTTTTCGCGTTGGGTCTCAGTCTGATTGCCCTGCGTATCGCGGAACGGCCTTCTAACTATCGAGCGACCTACGGCTATCAGAGAATTGGGCTCCTTGCGGCTCTGGCGAACGGGTGCTCTCTCGTTCTCATCTCGATCTTTATCTTTATCGAGGCGTACAGACGGTTCTTTGTGCCGGCGGAAATCAATCCCGGCATGATGCTCGTCGTTGCAGTTGCCGGTCTTGTCGGCAACATCGTAATGATACGGATACTGGGACACGATCGTAGCAACCTTAACATGAAGAGTGCATGGCTCCACGTGGTCGGCGATGCGCTCACCTCGGTAGGTGTCATAGTGGCTGCAGTAGTGATCAGGCTTACCGGGTGGTACCTGATAGATCCCATCATCAGCACTGCGGTGGGGCTTGTCATCATCTTCGGCAGTTGGAGCGTGATAAAAGAGACTCTCTGGGTCTTTCTTGAATTAAGCCCACTTGGTTTCCACGCAGAGGAAATCTCTAAAACAATCTGCGGAATGAAAAATGTTCAGGGTGTCCACGACGTGCACATCTGGTCCATCGGCCATGGTGTACCGGCATTTTCCGCACACGTCCTCGTCAGCGACCGGAAAGTAAGCGAAACGGACAGCATAAGGAAAGAGGTGGAAGACATGCTGGAAGGCCTTGGCATAAGGCACACGGTTCTCCAGATGGAGTGCGCCGAGTGCGCGGAAAATGCGCTCTACTGCCAGATTTCGCCCAGCGAAGAAGACCATCACCATCACTAACTCGCGAGTTGCAACAGCTTCATAAAGCACAAACTCTTGACAAATTCCCTTTAAAAGTATACAATTCATATAAGTTTAGTATGCAATAG
>DATJPW010000400.1:0-3909 GCA_035506215.1 Desulfomonilaceae bacterium | reverse complement strand
TAGAAAGCGAAGAAAGGTCTCCGCTAAAGACAAAGCGTCCCTGGTTGTCAAGGAAGGCGATCATATTATTCGCGATAAAGTAGTCGGGCACAGCCTTGAAAAATAAACTGATGGGTCCACTACTGCCGGCTACTAATGC
The DNA here is from genome assembly GCA_035506215.1 of Desulfomonilaceae bacterium. GTDB lineage: Bacteria > Desulfobacterota > Desulfomonilia > Desulfomonilales > Desulfomonilaceae > DATJPW01. Next base: position 3,770 of record DATJPW010000400.1, on the reverse strand, counting down.
ATTAATAAGCTCCCGTAAAACGGATTCGACAATATTCCAGATGAACGGGGCAATGATGGCTGTAACTGTCGAGCGTGCCAGGATCCCAAAGAAGAGCGCCAGCAAAGCATAGGCGAACCAGGCAAATGCTATTAGGAGTATGAATAACATTGTGTGCACCAACCAGCCAGGAGTAACAAAGCTCCAACTTGTTGAGAATCCGAAGACAGAATAGAGTGCTTGACCCAGAAAAACCCTTACTAAAGTAAGGATCAGAACTGCCGGCACGATACAAAAGATTGCTGTTGCTACTTTAGCAAAAAGATATTGCAGTCGCGTCGGGCCACGTGTGTATAGTAACCGCACTGTCCCCAGGTTATATTCGCCGCCCACCATGGTCCCGACGAGGATCAGGATAAGTATGAATAAGAGGTTGACGAGAAGTGTTTCTCCAATATCGGCAAATGAATAAGGTAGGGATAGGCGATCCGCAGTTTCGTGCACTTGTATTTGTTTGTACTACACCATATCTGATTTCGTGGGCAGGTGATTTACACACCCAGGAATGTTCAACGAAGTGGAGCAGAAGGGGGGAACATATTCGGATGCGATCCTATGTCCGCACTCACCGCTACGGTTACCATCCCGCCGATGCGGAAAAGATCGTGGCTTATCTTTCGTAAAACCGCTCTCCGTATGCCCTGCCAGCCGAGATCGCCCTGCGCTGCGGACTGCGCGAGAACGAGATCGCCGGCCTGAAAGGTGGGCATGTGGACCGGGAACGCCGATTGTTGTGCTTCAAAGGTAAGGGAGGCCGCTACCGCGAAGTGCCGATCTCGGTTGCGTTGCTCGGCCGGCTCGGGGAAACCGCAGGCCTCGTGTTGTTCTTCCATCCCAAAGCTTTCGTTGCCTCGTGAAATTCGTCCTAAGATACCAATCGTGACACCCAAACATACTGCACCGACACATTCGGTGATGAAAATCATTTATATTCCCGGTTTGAACCGAAGACCGGATTCCAGCCTATAAACCTTAAGAAGTCACCCAGCTGCTTAGGCTAGAGCGCGTTCAAGCAAGTCGCTAACCTTTAACTCTCCGGCCCACTGGTGCAGGTACTCCAGATCAAGTTCCCCTTCCTTTGTCTTCAACACTCCGAGAATATCCCGCCATTGACGGTCAGAGGCCTCGCCACCCAAACGATACCACTCCAATTTTGAAAGAATGGTATCCTCGGGGCTGGCGAATTTTGCGCTGACCTCTTTCTCAAAAGCAAAAGTTTGGCGCCTGGCACGGGCTAGCTGGGATTTGAGGAAGGGACGCGGGCGCGGAATGAAAACATCCACCTTGAACATGGTGTCATGATGGATGATGTTGAAACTCGAGTTGCGTTGGATGGCCTCGGCGATCATTTCCTGGTCAACGTAAAAATCAGCCTCCAGTGCCGAGACAAATGGCTGGATATGTTCAGGGCGCATTTCTGCAACGATGTCTGAATCCTGGGTGGTGCGAACCATGCCATAAAGGGTGCTTGCCAGTGAACCGCGGATCAGATAGGGCACGCCAAGCTTTTCGAAAACCCCGGTCACGACGAGCGTGACCTCGATCGGTTCATTTTGCATCCCGATTCTCCCCATATACTTTGCGGGCTAATTCTTCTCCCAACAACAGATCTGCCAGCCGGCGACGGAGCTCTGCTTCACTATCTTGTGGATGTTGTAAGCGCAGACCTTCAAGTGCCAGGATCTTGGCAGAGGCGTTGAGCTGCGCCAGCATGTGCATCTTGCGTGTGGGGCTGGCCTCCCGCCACAACTGGATTTGGAGGGCTTCCATTTTGGGATGAGTATCGGAATACAGAGCGCTCATGTTTTCAGTATAGCACAATCGTTAAGCAGAATATTGAGGTCGATCAATATCGGCGGCTTAGCGGCCATATTTCGCTTCCAGGTGCTTCTTGTAGTTCTGGATCGACAAATTCGGTGTCAGTGTGCCGCTCAACCTGCGAACAATGGGAGCATTCTCCAGAGACTGTCCGTAAGGAATACCCTTCAGGTACAATGTGCGGCGAAGATAGGCTTCAATCAGACCGGTAAGGGTAGTATTGTTTTCTGCTGCATAGCGTTTGACATTTTCCAGCAATTCTCGCGGGACCCGCAAAGTCATTTTTGTTTATTGCATAGTAGCTATCTTACCGCCGATACACTGCGTTTTTCATCAATGGGAGCTATCTCGAACGACTCCCGGTAAGAGATACTCTTCGGGTGCATTGGGTGGCGAAGTCAGGCTTCCATCCCGTAGTGGTCGAAACCAGATGATATCTTTTTCATTCGTGTTTTATGTTTATGGGGTTGGATGCTTCGCAAACTACTCTTGTGGTAACTGCAGACCGCCGGTTTATGAGAGGCAATCTTGCGTCGCTCACTAAAGACCGACGGGGTGCGGATTTTGCCTGACCCAGCGGTTTGCGATCAATTCGGGCCCGGCGGGGCTTAAGGTGGATAATCAGCGACCAGATATTAGCACGTAAGATCCCAGAACACAAGTTTTATCGTCTCAAACGCAAATACACTGCGCCGCGTGCGTCGATGTAGACAGAGTCGGGAGTTTGGACAATCCGTAGCACAACCTGCATGCATGCCGCGCAGCGCAGGACGATCCCCGGCCCCCGGGTGAAGGCCAACAGCGTGCCGATCTCCGCCCGGTTGCCACAGCCGGCGCACTCAGCCGGCACGACGGTCATCTCAACGCCGAAGACCTCCTGCAAGAGACCGGCTACAGCATTCGCATCCAACATCAACTCGCTGCTCACGTCGAGCGGAGTGTCAGATAACATTCTGCCTCCTTAGGCCGGACCAGACGGCCCGAAGCGTTCAGTGCGGATCTGCGCCGCAGGGATACCTAGCCCTACCAGTTCGTCGGCTGTCGACTCTACCAGGAGCGTCGGCCCGCAGATAAAGACCTGGACGGAGCCGCCCAAGGGCTTAGCAACCTCACCCAGCATCTGCCTGTCGATACGCCGGGCGTAACCCTTCCAGCCCTCAGGCTGGGTGCGCGTCAAGGTGTGATATACCTTGGGGCCATTCTTTACACCTTGCAGCCTTTCCAGTTCGGCAAAATAGATGATGTCGTCAAAGGTACGCGAGCTATAGAGCAGGCGTGTCTGGATTTTTCCGCCAGCTACAGATCGGTGCCGCAGCATCGACATCAGTGGGACGACCCCGGAACCTCCGGCGATGAGCAGGAGCGGTTCCGGCCTGCTCCCCTCCCAGACGAAATAGCCGCCGATCGGCCCGCGCACCTCGATACGGTCGCCAGGGATGAGCACGTCATGCAAGTAGGGTGAGACTTCGCCGGATTCAATTCGCTCGACCGTCAAGTCGATTTCCCCTTCCCGCTCCGGCTCGGATGCGATTGAGTAACTGCGCTGCGCCTGGTAGCCGTCCTCGGCTGTCAGGCGGATATCATAATGCTGGCCAGGCCGGTGGCGCTGCCAGTTTGGCAATTTAAGGGTGAGCGTCTTGACACTGTGTGTTTCAGGATGCACGGCCTTGACGGTGGCAATCTGCCATTCGATAGAGGCTTTCATTATACTGACCTTATCGTCATCCGTACCGCTCTTCCTTCCAAGGGTCCCCGTGATTGTGGTAGCCGGCTGATTCCCAGAAGCCCGGTCGGTCCTTTTCTGTAAAGCGCAAGCCGGCCACCCACTTGGCACTCTTCCAAAAATACAGGTGCGGGACGACCAGCCGCGCCGGCCCACCGTGCTCCGGGGTCAGCGGTTTGCCATCGTACTT
>DATJPW010000399.1:0-8970 GCA_035506215.1 Desulfomonilaceae bacterium | reverse complement strand
GAGATCTGATGTGCCTTGTAGGACCTTAGTTCTCACAGTGGGGCTATTTCTGCCGATTCCCCCTGTGAAAATCAGCGCGTCACACCCGCCCAGAACCATCAGCATTGAACCTATGGACCGCTTCACTTTGTAGCAAAAGGCTTCCAGGGCTAATACGGCTCTAGCATTACCTTGGCCGGCCGCAGCTTCTACCTCGCGCATGTCACGACTAATCCCGCTAAGACCCTCCAAGCCGCACTCTTTGTACAACATGCTGATCATCTCATCCGGTGAGATCGATTCTTCCTTCATGATAATGGGTATAAGGCCGGGGTCCACGTCACCTGACCGGGTTCCCATGATGAGACCCTCCACGGCCGTGAGGCCGAGCGTGGTGTCGACGGACCTGCCATATTCTATGGCGCAAAGACTTGCTCCATTACCCAAATGGCATGTGATCATCTTGAGCTGACCGATTGGTTTATTGAGAAATTGCGCGGCCTTCTCCGAAACGTACGCATGGGAGTTGCCGTGGTAGCCTATCCGGCGATATCCTTTTTCGGCAAAATATCGGTAAGGTAGACCATAAATGGCCGCTTTATCCGGGATCGTCGTGTGGAACCACGAATCAAAAACCGCGAGGTGCACAGCATGAGGCATCCGCACCAGGCATTCCTCTATTTCCGTTATCATCGCGGGATGATGGAGCGGGAAGATTGGGGTCACGCGGCGTGCCTCGGCCATCACGTCAGAGTCAATCCGTGTGGCGTCCACGTACTTTCCGCCGTACGCAAGTCGATGTCCCACCGCGGTAAGCTCATCCAGCGATTTGAGCGGACCGGTCGTTAGAGCATCAAGCATCTCATCCAGCGCCTCGCCGTGATCGCTTACAGGTAATTCCTTCGCAGTTTCCGGCCCGTGAGGAGGGCCAAAAGTATGGGTCGTGCCTTCCAGGCCGATGCGGTCTACGGTCCCGGAGAAGATGACACTCTCATCGGTCATATTGAAAAGGCTATACTTCAGCGAAGAACTGCCGCTGTTGATAATCAGGATTTTCATGACTATTCCCCAATGTCCCTCTTTAGTCGGTTTTCATTTATTATCATGTTTGAGCATCAATCACGTATACTGAAGGTACGATGACAATTGAGGGGGGAGCTGCAAGAATGGCGAAAACGGAAATAACAAGCCTAATTCAGGAGATTCGGGAGAGCCTTGTTGAAGCCGGATACTTCCGTTCCGAAACGTTCGAGATCGTGCCAGGCGTTCAGACGCATGGCGTTCCGGTTGCCGAAAAAATAGGGAACTCTCTCGAATGGTCCAGAAAGTCCAAAGAAGAACTCCAGCGATTCGGCCATTTCATTTTGGAAAAAGTGGTCGCCCCTATTCGGCAGCGTGAGCGCGGGATAAGGCGCGCGGAAGAATTTGCAGACGTCCTGAGTTTTCTTTCCAGACTCCTGGCAGCCTTGGAGCCGCTGAGGACTGAGGCCGCATTCGTAGAGGCTTATGCAGAGCTTCTGTCATCTTACATTTCTCTCCTGTACTTCAGCGGAAGACCGGGCTTGAAGAGCCCTATTATTGAAATGATCCTGGAAAGCACATGTCGCCAAAAAGCCATGGAATACGATCAAAAAAGGATGGACAGCGCGATGGGAACGGTCGCGAACACTATTACCGTCGCGATAATTGCCAAACGATACGGCGTTTACGTCCTGGCTACTCATGGTTTCCAAGTGCTGTTTCGGAGCGAGATAGATTACCGAACGTTCGGAAAATCAGCCGAAGCCTTGGCGCTTCAGATCACAAACATGTTGATAAAGAGCGGGATCAAACTGTCGGATGTGACCGATGTGGTTTGCGGCGGCGGCGACTTGGGCACAATGCCGGATGGGATTTACATTCTTACGGAAAAGGTTCGTGATGAATCCTGGAGGAGACTGGGTAACAGCTCGTTAAACATGGGGGCACTGATTGCATGGGAATTGAGGGAACTCCTTCGGCGGCAGAGGGTCCCGAGGCGCATAAATTGTTCGCTGTGCAGTCCCCTTTCGTTCTCGACTCTGAGCATATCCGATCTGAGCAAGTTTTACCGCCCTGAATCAAGAGAGCTGCAACAAAGTCTGAAGGGATTTGTAAAGATAACTCCCTTAAAAGCGTTGTCAGCCCTGCTGTCGGCAATACAGAAAACGAACCAGGAGACGCTGAATCTGCTTGTAATGGCGCTGGATGAACTTCATGCGTCGGTAGTAAGAAAAACAGGCCCGCAGATTGTCAGAGAAATGGCAACACAAGAGGCGAACCGCACGCTCATAGATTTTGATTTCCAAAAGATCCTTGAGGCGCTTAAACAGGAGGACTTCCAGATACCTCCGCACTTCCGCATTGGTGCTTCGGAAGAAGGCACCGGAGCCAAAGAGATTTGTGAGCTGATCATGATTGTGGACTCGGGCCGAATATCGCCGTCGTTGGCTCGAAGTCTCAATCAGGTGGTCGATTCTTACGCTCGGCAAGTCGCCATGGTCCTGGAAATGGCCTCCACGGGCTCACCGGCTGAGCGGCCTCATTTCATCGTTATTACCAGCATGATGGCATTCGATCCCTGTTTCCAAAAATTGTTCACAAAGATCCGAGGCATGATAGACGCGCCTTTCACTCCGATCATGTGCCTGGACTCTCTGGAGCACGAATATCTCATTGCACGCCATCTGTTTGAGATTTACCTGAATCCGACCGGAGAAGATAGGCGGCTGCACTTTTCTATTGAAGTCAGAAGTATGAAGCAGGCCCTGCGAGTACTGGGTTCCTCTGTCGTGCCGGAGGAGGTGTTCTCATTCGCTGCTCTACTGGACAGTGTTTCCGGCTCCATCTCCCGAGGTGATTTTCATCCAGCAGACCTGGTATTGGTTGGGGCGGACAATGAAGACGCACTTATTGCAGTCTCCAATGCCCGTGAGTACGGCCTTATAGACAGAGTTGCCCTGATCGGGGACCCTGACGACATCATGGCAGCTGCGGAGCGAACCAAAGTCACGCTGGGCCCCAAAGTGGACCCCAGGGTGGACATCATTCCAATTGATCCGCTTGTGGTTGATTTTGAGCAAAAAAAGAAGGCCACGGCGGAGGCATTTCGCTTGTTCCTCGCTGAAAGCCAGCAGTTCATCATTATGAAAGGCAGTTTGGACACGGCTGCGCTCTTGCGCCAAGCGTTTTCCATCTACAAGACCGGCCCCTCTTCCGCCAGCGGGAGCCAACGACAAAAAAGGGTTTTCGCATCACACACCGCGCTGTTAGTTTTACCCGACGGGCGTTTCTTTGCGCTGTCGGACGGGGCAGTGAACCCTGCTTACAATAATTCCGATCAGTTGCTTCATGTCATAGAAAACCAATTGGATGTAGTGAGAACAGTCGTGGATCCCACGCATCTTCTGAAAGTCGCCATCATTACAGCGGTTGAAAAAGAGACCTCTGCTATCCCAACGACGCTCCTGGCTGCGGAAGCGGAACGGAAGGCAAAAGTCCTCGAGGATCGGTACGGTCCCTTAATCGTTGAGGGCCCGCTCTCTTTTGATCTCGCCACCGCGCCCGATTCGGCTGCGGAGAAGCACTACACTGGCGCTATCAAGGGCGATGCGAATTGCTTGGTCACTACGGAAATCAACACGGCCAATGTTCTGTACAAGACCCTGTCGAAGACAATGGGGAGTCTCGGCTTACTAGTTGAGGTTGGGGCCATCATAACAGCCGGACCGCGGACGGTCCCCATTGTTCTTACCTCAAGAGGAGATACGGCACAGACGAAATTCAACTCGATACTACTGGCGCTGGCCTATTCTTGGGGAGGCAGAGCGATTGCAGCGCAGACGAACGAAGCGATTAGAGATTCCGAAGAGTGACTAAACTGGCCGCGCTATTTGCGCGCGGTCGAAAAAAGTTTGGGAAAGAATGAGAATACGTTTGAAAAGTGAATCTTGATTGATATAATAAATAGTTTGAGTGGATGAGGCGCATTCACCACCATGCAAATCAACGGAGGACAGACAAATGTTGTGCGTAACGTTAAAGAAAGGCGTGCCTTGCGCGTTCATGACCCAGAAAGGGTGCACTTTTAACGGTGGTCAATGCCACCCCATCGTGGATCCCTGCCAGGGATGCACCAGAACGTTGGAGAATGAATCCAATACATATTGTTCCATAGCCCCCCACCCTGCCCAGAAATGGGCTCGCGGTTCCTGCAATTTCGCAACCCATGTGGAACGTCAGACATCAGAACGGACACAGAAACTTAACCCGTTAAAAGCTTCCAAGCGAGCGGCAAGCGGGAAGTAAGGGCGCAGAGGGATCGCCCGGGGCTCTAATTTTGGAGTCCGCATGTGAGCCTGTCAAGCTGAATGCTCTGACAACTCCAATCTCTGTCCGTGTTCCCCCACTCCTGTCATCGCAGGCGTGGGGTGGGGGTATCACAGAATATATCGGCTCAAGTCCTGGTTTCTTACTATCTCGTTCAGGCGTTCGCGAACCATTTGCGGTGTAACGGTTACAGTGATGCCGTTCATGTCAGGGGCCTCGAATGAGATGTCTTCCAGGAGTTTCTCCATTATCGTGTGAAGCCGACGAGCCCCTATGTTCTCCGCTCGCTCGTTAACTTCTTCCGCTAGAGTTGCTATCTCCTGTATTGCTGACTCCTCGAATTCAAGAGTTACCCCTTCGGTCTTCAAAAGCTCTTGATACTGTATGACGAGGGCGTTTTTCGGCTCGGTGAGTATCCGCACAAAATCGTCGCGGGAAAGGGCCGACAACTCGGCTCGCAATGGGAACCGGCCTTGAAGCTCCGGGATAAGGTCCGAAGGCTTTGAAACGTGAAAAGCACCCGCGGCCACGAACAGGATGTGATCGGTTCTAACTACGCCGTGCTTTGTGGTTACGGTACATCCCTCGATTATAGGCAGCAAGTCCCGCTGCACACCTTCACGCGACACGTCGGGCCCGGCATGCGAGGAACCATAGCCCGCGATCTTGTCCAGTTCGTCTATGAACACGATTCCCGTTTGCTCGACCCGCTCCTTGGCCATTTTTGTCACTTTATCGGTATCAATTAGTCTGCTGAGTTCCTCCTGAACTAAAATCTGCTGCGCATCAGGGACCTTTACCTTCCGACGTTTGCTTTTCGTCGGGAATATGTTGGAAAACATGTCCTTGATATTGATGTCCATTTCTTCCATGCCCCCAGGAGAGAAAACTTCTACAACCGGAATTGCGCTGACTTGAGTCTCGATTTCAACCTCACGGTCCTGAAGTCGGCCGTTCCGCAACATCTTCCTGAATTTCTCCCTGGTACGCTGCGCCACCTCCATTTCTTCACTTGACTCTTGCTGGCCCGGAGGGAGCTGCGGCCGACGCATTCTCTTGTGAGTGCGCATTGGCAAGAGAATGTCGAGCAAGCGCTCTTCCGCCTGTTCTTCCGCTTTCGGACGGAGAGCTTCATATTCTTCGTGCTTAACCATGTTGATCCCGATCTCCATCAAGTCCCTGATCATGGACTCCACATCCCGGCCCACATAGCCCACTTCCGTGAACTTCGACGCCTCGACTTTTAAGAAAGGAGACTCGGCCAGCTTTGCCAACCGTCGGGCAATTTCCGTCTTTCCCACTCCGGTAGGCCCAATCATGATGATGTTCTTTGGGAATATCTCTTCCCGCAATTCCTCCGGCACCTGTCTTCGCCTCCAGCGGTTCCGCAGCGCAATGGCCACCATCCGCTTGGCAATAGGTTGTCCAATGATGTACTTGTCAAGTTCGTGAACTATCTTTCGAGGTGAAAAAGCTTCCATGATCCTTCGTAACTCTCCATTGCTTCTTGGTATAGAGTCAGTTTGCAAGTTCGGATTCGGACAATACGGCCCCCACCCTCATTTAGGCCAAGGTAGGGGCGCATGGCATGCGCCCAAATGAGGGCGGACACTGTCCGCCCCTACAAAATGAGATTGCCATCCCGTGAACTCAAACCAGCCTACTAGCCATTTTGTGCAGGCAACTCTTCTATTGCCAGGTGTTCGTTGGTATAGACGCAGATATCCGCGGCGATCGCCATGCTGACCCGCGCGATCTCGGCCGGTTCCATTTCAGTGTGCATGAGCAGGGCCCTTGCAGCCGCTCGTGCGTAGTCTCCACCGGAACCGATGGCAATGACCCCGTCGTCCGGTTCCACCACGTCCCCGTTTCCTGAAAGCAGAAGCGTCTTTTCCGCGTCAGCCACGATGAGCAGGGCTTCGAGCCTCCTCAGCATTCTGTCGGTGCGCCATTCTTTGGCAAGTTCCACAGCGGCCCTGGTGAGATTGTTGGAGTATTTCTCCAGCATCTGTTCGAACTTCTCCAGCAGCGTCAAAGAATCGGCGGTTGATCCCGCGAAACCGGCCAGGATATCGGCCTTTTTTCCCAACCTCCGGATCTTACGCGCGGAATGCTTCACAACGGTCTCACCCAGCGACACCTGACCGTCACCGGCCATCACGACTTTGCCGCCTCGGCGCACGCAGAGTACGGTTGTGGATCTAATCTTTTTGTTAGCCATTGTAGCATCTCATACTGAAGTTGGATTGTTTGTCTCCTTGAACACTGCGGCAATTACTGCGGAGCTTCGTGTGCGGGAAGGTATGACTTGCCGCGGCTCCCATTCTTCTCCACACCATTTATAGAGTTTTCTGAAAAGGGGTTCCAAGGCGGAAAAATCTTTTGCAAAAGAGTTTTCCCCCTTGGATCATCCCCAATGGAAATTCTATGATTCGCCTTTCTTCCGATCGACGCCGCTTCTGGGATGAGAACGGTCGTACACCTCCATAAGACGACCGAGGTCCATCTTGGTGTACCGCTGAGTGGTGGACAGGCTTGCATGCCCCAAGAGTTCTTGAATCGACCGCAAGTCCGCTCCGCCGTGTAGCAGATGCGTCGCGAATGAATGACGAAACGCATGTGGCGAAATGTCCCGGTTCACCCCCGATGAGTTGAGAAACGATTTGAGTATACGTCTTATGCTGCGGGAAGACAATCTGCCGCCACGGGCATTCAGGAACAAGGCTGAATTGATATCCAACGAAGCGACATGCTTTTGCACCAGGGCCCTCAAAGGCAGATAGTCACGCAACGCCGCCGCGGCCCGAGAACCCACAGGGACATATCTCTCTTTATTACCCTTCCCTATGACGCGGACCCAGCCGTTATTGAGATCTACATCATGCACCTTGAGGGCTGTGAGTTCACCTATCCGGAGCCCTGAAGAATACAAGAGTTCAAATATTGCGAGGTCACGTTTTTGCCGATCCGTATTTCGAGAAAAGAAGCGATCCACCTCGTCTACGCTTAGAGCTTTGGGCAGAGGTTTCTCTCGTTTGGGCGCTCGAATGGATGCTGCCGGATTGCTGGGAATTATTCCCTCCCGAATTAGCAGACGAAAAAAAGTCCTTACCGCGGCCAGCTTTCTCCCGACAGAGACTTTGCTGATCTTGTTGAATCGGCCTGCCAGAAATCCTCGCACATGGAACTGATCGATGTGCTCGATGTTGCGAAGCTCTTTTGAGGCCCCAACCGATTCAAGATAAGACCCGAAGTCTCTCAAATCCGACATGTAGGCGCGAACGGTCTCGGGCGAACGCATCTTTTCCGTAACCAGATGCCGCCTTAACAAGGCCACTGCATCGTCAAAAGTCAAAGGATCTCCTTAGGAACAGAATGGGCTTGCAAACCACTTCAGTCAAAACAATAGCATTTTATCCACGTGAATGCAATGAGTTATCTTAATAAATGAATGTTAAATATGAAGTGAGCGCCAAGAGCATTGTACTTGACAATGCCACGTCAATGGCGTACCCCTTATGAAGGGAGTAGTGATGGTCTTTGTTGAGACCCCAATTTTTGCTCGGCAAGTGCGCGAAAAGCAAAGAGGACGACCTCTCTCCTGGACAACTCAAGGCGCTTATAGCCATTGCCAAAAGTAATGACCTTCTCAGGACCCGTCACCCCGGCGAAAGCCCATAGGCGTTAAAGCAACACTTTCTTCCTATCATCCCGGAGGGATGACGCGATAGTAGGCTGGCGATTTATCGCCGGTTTTGGGTATGAAAAAAATCTCAGCGTCCCGTGGGGACGCCTGACAATTCAAGACTATTCCAGTCGTCCCTACGGGACTCAAGACCCCCTTGTTGTTGCTAAATTCTTTACCCGGCGATGAATCGCCGGGCTATTGTCAGAGGTTCCTACGGAACCATGACGAATTCTTATTTTAACGCCTATGGGCGAAAGCCGGGGTCCAGTCCCGCGCAGAACGCGGGATTGAAAAGACTGGATTTCCGGCTTCCGCCGGAATGACGGTATGAGGCCACCTCGAATCGGACAAAACTTTTGGCAACCGATATAAAAAGGCTGTGGAAAAGGAATTCTCATGAAAGAAGAAATGTTCAAAGAACTTCTCGAGAGCGTGCGGCAAGCCGGAGCAATAATGAGAGGCGAAATGGAACCCTCTCGTGTTTTTGTGGTTGAAGCGCCGGATGTCAAGGCTATCAGGGCAAAGCTCGGAGTTTCTCAAGATGAGTTTGCCTCGCTACTTGGCATCAGCGTAAGAACGCTCGAAAACTGGGAGCAAAAGCGTAGGATCCCAAAAGGACCGGCCCGTGTCTTGCTGGAGGTCGCCGCCGCGCATCCGGACGCAGTGTGGGATGTGGTGCGCCACGCGAGAAGGAGCCGACAGCATAAAGTGAAGTATCATGATGAAATCATTTCTGGACTCCCCCTTCCAGGTTTAAATGTGGCGTTTTGCGACGAAAGTGAAACTCCTGGTTCTCCGGAAAAAGGTCTCGCTCATGATCTCAGAGTTCTTTGTGCAATCACAATGTCGTCAGAGCATTATTCAGAGTGCAAGAGACGACTTGAACGAAAGCTCTTTACGTTGAGTGATGACCTAATTGAGTTTCATTCTACAGACATTGTAAATCCACGGACGAG
>DATJPW010000398.1:0-4432 GCA_035506215.1 Desulfomonilaceae bacterium | reverse complement strand
TCACTGAGATGGATGAGGCAGATATCTATTTAAAGCCCTTTTGGGCACTCAACCAGTTTGAGTACACTCTGTTGCTCACTTGCCCCATGGGGCAATTGAGCCCATTGCTCCAGTTCCAAAATGAATTACATCGGCAGCGGTTGAATTACACCTTCGCGCACCTTGCAGATTTCGCAAAATCCAAAACTCCTGTCTTTGTCTTTGCTCACATCCTGGCACCTCATTCTCCATTCGTATTTGGCGAGCATGGAGAACGAGTCAACGGTTCCAGTGACCGGAGCATCGAGACCGGCTTCAGGTTCTACGGGGAACGGGAAACTTACGTTCGGAATTACCGCGCTCAACTCTGCTATGTCGATGCTCAGATCCAAAAATCAATTGACTCAATTCTCGCTCACTCCTTGGAGCCCCCGGTGATCATTCTGCAGTCCGATCATGGATCGGGTTCCAATTTCGACAGGGAGAATCTAGCCAATTCCAACCTGCAGGAGCGAATGAGCATCCTTAATGCATACTATTTCCCCGGGAAAGGGGCAGCGAGACTTTATCCGACCATTACACCGGTGAACACCTTCCGGATCTTATTTGACGAATATTTCGGAACCCGGCTCCATCAGCTTGAAGACCGGAGTTACTTTGAAACCTGGAGTCATCCTTACCATTTCATTGACATTTCTGACAGGTTAAATTCGGTTAGGGGGCCAGAGACAACTGCAACGAAAGCCCAAGTCATGAATTGATGCAACCTGGTGAGGTCCTCGGGCCGTCTTGTGCTTCTGGTTCTTCATTTCGCGCGTTTGGCGGTCATTTCAAAGGTCCGGTCGCCTTCACCTATGGTCACGGTGAACTTGATCTCATCTCCGTTGACTTTCCCTTTGTAATGGAACTTGACGTCATTGCCGCCGCGGTTGCGTGTCACCAAAAACGTGATTTCGTCACCGCTGATCTTGCCATCCTCGATCTTGCTTTCACCTCGCTGAGATGAGACTGTGCCAGTCAGCGTGTCGCCATCCACCTGGAAAGTGAAGGTGTTCTGCCGGGTCTCACCATTTGGCGTTGTGTACTCGGCATTCCACTTGCCGCTCAAGTCTGCGGCCCAAGCGATCGCAAGGAACAGGGTCAATAGTGCGATGCTGAAATACATTGTTTTGGTTCTCATTCTCAACTCCTGAATTGAGTTTAAGCTTTCCGTGAAAGAGACGGTATCCAACATGCAGACTCGTGTCAACGCCTATTGTTTCGTGTTGTCGAATCGCAGGGAACAAAAGGGGCATGATTTCCACTAAGGCAGGAGGAAATCCAACCCGCAGGTGCGATGAGCCTCTGCCATGACCGGCACGTTACTCTCACGTTACTTCTAAACGAGGGCAAAAATTGATTTTTCACATCGGGATTTTGTATTCCTGAGATTCTGTCCTTGCCGCAAGATCCTGCAAATCGCTTGACTTTGTGTCAGGATGGGATAAAAGTTCAGGTCGGAAGCTTAAGCCTACCCACGTTTTTCTCAAATCCCATTCTACCTATAGGCTTTAACCTTCCTGTTTGGCTGCCCCAGTTGGGAGTCCAGCCACATCTCAGAACTTGAAAGGGATTCCGAAATGGCTAAACTCTCTTGGACCGCATTTTTTCTGCTCCTTGGATTTGCTCAACAGAATATACCCAGAGACCATTACACGACGACTTTCGCTCTCACGGAGAATCCGATTTCCGAGGGTAGTGCCTGGATCAACGGCGGAACCGATGGACTCGATTGGGTCGACGTTTCAACGGAATCGGGCTATGCTCATGGCAACTTTAGCCCCGACAGCCCGCCCTATAAAGATCCCACGGCCCTATTGAAAGGAACGTGGAGCAACGATCAGGAAGCTCAAGCCACCGTCTATTGCGCAAAACCGAGCGCGGTTGAATATCAGGAAGTGGAATTGCGCCTGCGAAGTTCCATATCGGCTCACAATTGCACGGGATACGAGATCTTCTTCAGATGCCTCAAAGATTCGAACGCTTACGCAGAAATAGTGAGATGGAATGGCCCCGTGGGGAGTTGGACTTCACTCCAGCACAATAGTGGAAGTCAGTACGGCGTTTCCGATGGAGACGTTATTAAGGCAACCGTAGTGGGCAATTTGATTATCGGTTATGTCAATGGCGTCGAGAAAGTCCGGGCTGTCGACAACGTGTATTCCAGTGGAAACCCCGGCATTGGGTTTAACTATGGCGTTCACGGTACTTATAAAGATTTCGGGTTGAAGGATTTCACTGCAAGAGGCTTGGTTGCTTCTGATTCTCCAAAGCATTAGGGAATTTGCGCGATCATTGCCGCACGGGCGGGCGTCTTGTTGTCCAAGGCGGCTAACAACAGCCGCCGTAAGGGGTCGCCCTTGGGATGCGGCGCACCTTCAACTCATACCTCGGAAGCTAATAAACATGGGATACGGCGGCTTGGATTAATTAAGTCCCATCCGCCCACACACCTCTGCTTGCTGCTCTGTGAGTTAGCCTGCACCCTTCACGGTATCCCCTCAACCATTCCGGCCATGACCATTTCCCTAGCCTTTGTTTTTCTCCTTCTTGTCCTTTCCCTTTTCGTGCTTATCCTTTCCGTTCCCTCTATCATCATCGCGATCCCCGTGTGTTCTCTTTTCCTCGCGGAACTCATCGTTCATGGCAACAAATCTCTCGCCCCTCCCTCTTCTGTCCATGACCACCTCTGCAGGTTTGCCGTGGTACTCGGACATGAAGCGCAGGTTGACGAGGTTGACCACATCGTCATCTACGAGGACAACCTTTTTGTAGTCCTTCTGGTGTTTTTTGTAGTGACCATAGGCATTCCCGTAGGGGGGCCCCACGCGCGTAACAGGGACATAGTAGATCTCGGGCGTCAGCCCATAGTGGAAAGTTATGTCAAGCCAGCTCAACCGATGCCGCATCCGAAGATCAATAATGACCTGCGGATCCACATGGGCCCTGGATGCAAGGAAAAATACCACAGGGAGTTCCTCATCCCGAATACGATAATGATCACTCACATACACGACCCGGGATTCAGGGACATGGTAATAATCTCCGATCGCGAGATAGAAGCTACTGTGCCCGCTGGCGATCGAGACCCCCGCGCTCACGTTCTGCGCAGATATGGTTACAGCAGACATGGAAATCAGGAACAGCACGGCGGCGAACTGGATGACGGCTTTTTTCATGGCTACCTCCCCTGAATCTTCCTTGATCTCAAAAAAGAGTTCTCCATGGATTATCGGCTGACAGGATGATCTTATTTAACTCCTGCCCTTTTGTGCTTCTGCCCCACAAAGGAAATCCTAATTAACTTGTTCCCCCTCCGAAGGATGAAGTCAGGTGCCGGGGATTTCCCCCACTGGCATTAATGGCATAGACTTCATGAGGCCCTTCACAACTGAAATCGGAGTAAACAAGTTATGGAATGTAAGACGGCGAGTCGACAACGAACTCTTTTTGTCTTCATCACGGCTTTCGAACAGCGAATCTAATCCGCTGATTCTCGACCGTTTCGGAAAGGTCTGGATTTAAGCAACAGTAGGAACACTATTGTCGTTTGTTGATCTGCAAAATAAGCGGCCCATCTTGGAACCAGAAGCCCCGTTGGAGGGAACAGTTCAGACACTCGTCTCCACGACTGAGAAACCATTGGAGAGCTTCAAAACGATCAATCGAGTTCACGGCATCGCTGTCGGCTTCCCAATAATTCGAATAATTGGGGTGAAGCAGGTTATATCGTAACTTTGTAGGTCCGTGGGAAGAATATGCGGAGAGTAAGCGAAGAACGCGAATCGGATAGCGATAGTACGCTTGGAAGGCTGGCAGAGTCCTTAAGATCAAACTTGCTTTGACTAACTTCTCTCGCAGGCTGAAATCGCTGTATGGCCTGACCTCGTACCCATCAGCTAACCATGTGGGGCAATTCCAGGCTGGAGAAAGGAAGAACAAGCCGCCATTCCGAACGACACGCCGGGCTTCCATGAATCCGCGTTCTGGATTGACGACATGTTCGTAGACAAAAACCGACCAGGCTGCATCGAACTCGTTATCTGGGAATGGAAGTGCTGTCGCCGATCCTGCAACAAACCGCTTATGGAAGTAACGTTGTGCCGCGGGGGCAATGTCAAGGCCGGTATAGTCGTCAACGATGTCTTGCAAGTAGCCTGTTCCGGCACCGATATCCAATACATGCTTCTTTTTCAGTGCATGGCGTTCGACGAAGCTGGCAACTTCGTGCTTAATCTGTTGGTGCAGTTCAGGAAAGTTTTCGAATTCTGGTGCTGCTTCCCCCACAAATTCTTTGATGTAATATTTTTCATCGTCAAAAGCTTTTGCAGCCGCCGATGGCGTGTCAAAGTCGTAAGGAAAGTGTAGTAGAACTAATGCGATCATCAAGATGATCATTACAACAGCCAGCCGG
>DATJPW010000397.1:0-4860 GCA_035506215.1 Desulfomonilaceae bacterium | reverse complement strand
CTAATTATTAGGTGGAGGCGGAATAGCTGTTATGCAAATTTTCGAAAGAAATTTTGCCTTTGACTCAACGCGGCGAAAGTAAGGAGTACCAGAAAATATCATCAAAACAGTCTTAACCGACAGCTATGAAAGTTGCGACATATCATAGAGATTGTCAAATTGATGGCAACTATAAAGAGTACCTTCAGCAATCATTATGCCGTAAGAAATAGACAATCCAGCCTGCGACATGCTATCTCGATCGTCGATTTCCTGGTAACGGCAGAGGGCAGACCAAGAAATCTCGCATCTTTGCTGCGACTGGCGAAATCGAGATTATAAGTAAAACACAAGACTGAAAAATATCACTTCATGAAAACATTCAACCCCGAGAGCAGATTTCCATTAAAGAACATTACTTCCCATATATATATTTATAAACTTGGTCGATTATATTCTAATCAGCTTTCGGAGATCCTTCTTTCAGGGTGTCTTCCAGCGGACAGAACCTTATGCCATAAAATGATATAGTCATATAATTCGTGCGATAGAATGAAAAGAATAGGGTTACAACATGGGACGGGGAGGTGTCATGGAACAGACGCTTGAAAGCAACGAAATAAGCAAGGATTACCAGAAAAATGGCGTATTGGGGTATTTTCTTGGAAATCTTAAGTCCCAGGCCCTCTATTCGAGGAAAACCGTGATAGGCTATTTGGCGGCATGGACTGCATGGGCTGTGATTCTTTGGGCCGTTGATCTCACATCTATTTTTCCGTCCTACGCAGCCAAAGCGGTCCTGGCAACCATTGTATGGGCATGCATTATCTGGATCACGGAAGCAATTCCCGTCGGGGTGACCGGTCTTATGATTCCCATGCTGCTCGTCGTGACCAAGGCTGTGCCGAAGATCCCGGAAGCTTTCAGCGGATTTACTCTCGATGTGAGTTTCATGACTCTTGGAGCATTTATATTCGCGGCGATCATGTCCGCAGCGAAGCTCGATACCCGTATCGCGTTGCTGGTTATCGCGAAGATGAAAGCATCGCGTGTCGGCAAAATCATCATCGGGCTTTTCACCACCAATATGGTTCTGTCCCTTGTTATTCCCGCCGCCAATGCGCGCTCCGCCACGGTCCTCCCTATCATCAACGGTGTAACAAGTCTTTTTGGAGACACCCCTGGAGAGAAAAACGCCAAGAAAGCCCTCGCTATATCATGTATCGTCTATGCCACGATGGTCGGCGGCATTCTATTCCTCACGGCGCACCTGCCGAACGTGCTTATGGTGGGGCTTTTCGACAAGCAGCTCGGCGTTCATATATCATGGATACAATGGTTTTGGCTGCACCTCCCAATTGTCGGCCTTTTCCCCATCATGTACTGGATCATAAGCTTCACTTTCAAATGTAACAAGATCGAGGTCCCCGGCGGCCTGCATCGCATCCAGACCGAAAGGAAGGAACTCGGAAAAACGAGCAGGAACGAATGGGTAATTCTCGGCATATTTGCCTTTGCGGCCGTCATGTGGGCACTTGAAGATTTTCACAAGATCAAAACCGGTATGATTACCCTGATAGCTCTGGGGATATTCTTCATCCCGGGCATGTTCCAGTTTAAGTGGAATGAGATCCAGAACAGGACAATCTGGGGAACGTGGCTGCTCCTCGGCGGCGCCCTCTCGCTCTCGGCGGCTATGGGTTCCACAGGCCTTGCGAAATCCATCGCCACGCTGATTCTCCCCCTTATCGACGGCAGGGGTTGGATCGCCGTACTGCTGATCATGATGTTCAGCACACAGTTCATCCGCCTGGGGATGCTGAGCAATATCGCCGCGGTGGCCATGCTGGCGCCCGTCCTTCTTGAAATGGCGCCGCTGCTACACTTGAACCCCGTCGCTTTTACACTGCTCGTCGCCAATGTCGACACCTTTGCCTTTGTTGTCCCTACGCAGGTCGTGGCCGGCGTCGTTGCATACAGCACCAACACCTTCAGCATGTGGGATTATTTCAGGGCAGGACTTCCCACGATTATCGTGGCGATTCTGTGGAGCGTTTTCGTTATGGCCCCGTGGTATGCCTTGAATGGCTTTCCAATATGGCAGCAGCTTGTTAAATAGTCCGACATCTTGCGTGCTCAACATAAACCCGTCGCAGGCAGCCGCGCCTTGCGGCTCCCGTGTTCTTTTACTAGGAGGTCATGAACATGTATAATGCATGCAGAGTCGGCGTGCTGTCCGACGCGAGTGTTATGCGAGGGACGCTATCCATGGAAAAACACCGGAGATTACGCGAAACGGATATCATAGCGCGGCTGCCCGATAGCGAGCGTGCCTTGTTGTACCAGGAGTCGGTGCGTAAAAAATATCCCAAGTGCGCGATCATCCACTCGCCCGGAGACCGGGGGGAATTCGTCAACTACGTGCTCTCCGGAAGAGTAAAGATTTACAACCTTTCTGCATGCGGCAAGGAAATTATTTACCGCTTCTGCACATCAAACAGTTTTTTCGGCATCGCAGAAATCTTCGGAGAAGACCGTGAAGTGTTCGCCGAATCTATGGAAGAAACCGAAGTAATGTGCATCGCCAAGGAACGCTTTGAGGACCTGATTCGCCGCCATCCCGATATTGCGCTGATGGTCATGCAGATTCTCGGCAGCCGGATCCGGCAGGCGCACCGGGCGATCATGGATTTCGTGGTCTGCGACGTCCGCGCCCGTCTGGCTCAGCTTTTGATCAAGCTTGCCGAGATGAACGGCGTCGTGAACAAGGACGGCACCACTACTCTAAAGAACAAATTCACCCACCAGGAAATGGCCAACATGATAGGCGCTATTCGACAGACCGTAAACGTGAACATAAACGATTTAAAACGCGCGGGCTATATCCGCTGCGCCGATGGACGTATTACGATCGTCTCCATGAGCCGGCTCCACGAACTCACCGCCGACTGATTCAGGTTCTCAGACACTATCGTTTTTTTATGATTTCTGCAGAATACGATCCTGCGACGCCACTTTTTTTCAAACATGTCGCCCAAAAGACAGACTTGGATACGGGTTACCGATAAAATAGATTAACATCGTTCCTGAGGAGGAAATCATGGCTATCAAATTAAAAGAGCGGCCGATCTTTGTCATTGGATACGAGCGATCGGGGACAACCTTGCTGATGGCAATGCTGGGTAACCATCCGCGCATCTCCATGCCTGAGGTCGGATGGCTCTTTCCGCGTATTTATCCCTGGCGTTATACCTATGGAGATCTTTCCCTGAATGTAAATTTCCGGACGCTGGCAAGCGAAATGCTCTTCGGCCTGAACCAGCCGCTGTGGGGAATGAGCATGAATCCCATGACCGCTGTTGACGAGATCATCGACCTTGCTCAGGAGCGCAGTTTTGCAGGCATCTATGCCGCAATGCATCTCCGGTATGCAAAAGAGTTTGGTGATAAACCGCGTTGGGGCCAGAAAACGCCAAACAACCTCTATTTCATGCCACAGATCCTCGAAAACTTTCCAAATGCCCAATTCGTTTATATCACCCGCGACGGGAGAGATGCGAGCGTGACAAGCATCGAGTCCGCATTCGGCGCCGGAAATATCTACGGAGCCGCCTATACGTGGAACGCGGCCAATAGTTTCGTTAAGCCCTTTCGCAAGAGCCTTCCACCATCGGTCTGGTTCGACGTGCGGTACGAGGAATTGGTCAGGGAACCTGAGACGGTGCTGAAAAAAGTCTGCGAGTTTCTAGGCGAAACGTTTTCCCCGGAGATGCTTGGCTTCTACAAGACGGCGACCGGCGTCGCACGCGGAAAACAGCGGGACCACGCGCCTCTCGGTCATGCCGTATCGGACAGATACGTGGGCATCTATAAGCGTCAGCTCAGCCTCCGTGACCAGCAGATATACGCAGCCGTGGCAGGTGCAACTCATAAGGAGGCCGGCTATGACCTGGATGTCGAACCCCTGGAACTCTCGGAAGAGGAAAAGGCATTGCTGTGGGAATGGGACGGAAGATACCGAGCAGCCCGCCTTGACGGCCCCGGCGGGCACATCCTGTTCGAAAGCTACCGCGACTGGCTGGTGGAACAACGGCAGGTGAGAAAACAGAAAGGCATCTGGAGCGATCGCGATGAGACCGGGGAATTCCCGATCGGCCATCCCGACGAGGAAATCATTGTCGGCAACCGCGCCTGGAAAAAATGGAAAGATCATTTCAGCATCAAAAGGCAGTACGATAAAAAATGATTAACTTCCGATAGACGGAATACATCGATTACTTTCGCCGAAGTGCGGGAGTGAAGTATCTGTCTTTGGTAGGATGCTGACATTAATAATGGTAAATGCGGATTCGATGTGGCTGCTCAGCTTGGTAGCCAGGGCTCATTGCTGAGCCCCAGCCCCGTAAGAACCGTACTTGTTGGTTTCCCAACATACGGCTCGCATCTTTCATAACCACCTTTCGGCAGCCGGTTCCACAACTTCCAATTAATGGCCGTGAATTATCGATGACAATGCTATGAATTGATCCTTATGGAAAACCCCTCGTTTGGAGAACCTTCTTTCTTCAAAGTAAGTTCTAAACTTTGGGTCAAAAGGATTTGCTTCACCTTTGATTTTGATATGCCGTCTAACAGGTATATCAAACGCACGGCAGAGAGATAGCACTAACGGTTTCCCATCAGAATATGTTTTCTCCGTATCTTCGACAGCGAACTCCCAGTGTCTGTTACCACCAACACCAATGGTCAGGCGCTCTGTAAAGCGCCGCCTGACCATTGGTGTTGGTTTGATCGTTTTATCGCCGCCCAGCTCTCGATGCATTTATGATGCGATCAGACGAGCTCGAAACGATCAAGGTTCATGACTTTGGTCCAGGCCGC
>DATJPW010000396.1:0-40369 GCA_035506215.1 Desulfomonilaceae bacterium | reverse complement strand
GTAATTGTCATTCTTGCAAGTTACTTCACGTCAGGCGCCGGACTGCACAAGCTCACTGCCAAATGGGCCCGGTTTATCTTGAAGGTTTTGGGAATTTCGTATTCCCTCCATGGTGCGGCAAAGATCACACCGGGAACTTCGTACATTGTAACCCCCAATCATCAATCCTTCATGGATTTCCTAGCCCTGGCCTCTGCTCTGCCCCTTCGCTTTCGATGGGTGCTAAAGAAGGACCTCACGAGCCTGCCTTTATTCGGATGGGGTCTTGTCCGCATTGGAGCTGTTTCCATAGACAGGTCCAGAGGCAGGAACGCCGTCAAGATCATTTTGGCGGCAGCCGAAAAACTCAAGGATGGCTGGAGCCTGTTGATCTACCCCGAAGGGACTACGACCCGGGACGGTTTTTTGCTCCCCTTTAAGAAGGGTCCGTTCAAGCTGGCAGTAAAAACCGGCGTTCCCGTTCTTCCGGTTACGTGCAACGGTCCTTTCAAGATCCTGCCAAGGGGCTCAAGGCACATCAAATCCGGCCACATTGAAGTCACGATAGGCGACCCCATTATTACGAAGGAACTTACAGAGAAAGACATCCCGGAGCTGTTGGAAAAGACCCGCAGCGAGATCGCCAAGTATCTCGATCCCGACTACAATCCCTTTGAAAAAGACTCCAGGCAAAGCCACGGTGACGCTGCCGCGTAGCATTTCATTCCGACTGAGTTCATCTCTATTCTCGTAGCCGTCGGTTTCTTAAAGCCTCCATATCGTGGCTTGGTCAGCAAGCAAAGGGCGTCCTTAGCCTCGTTAGGATCATAAGAATCTCCAAAATGCAGCCATCTGAGGACCACACCATCCATAGCCCAGAAAATGATTTCCAGTACCCGAATGACCTCGACATCCGGACCATCCTTCATTAGAATTAAGGATTTGAAGACTTGACCGTCGGTATCGCAGTGAACCGACGGGATCTGCTCAAGCGAGGCCACAAAGTCATGTTCTATGAAGCGGCAACATGCACGACGGGCGAGAGTTACGTGAGAAGGCCACTGATACCGCGGTGGACAGTTTTCCTGGTGAGTCTATGCCTAAAGAAACCGCGTGCATGAACCGAACAAAAGATCACGAGGCTGGCCGAAAGACCGGCCCTGGACTAGAAGGAGGTTTTCCATATGATCACTGCCGGCATCGACTGTGGTGCCAAGAACACCAAGACGGTCATTCTAAACGACGGCGAGATAGTTGGGAGAGGTTCCGTGCCGACAGGTTTCGATCAAGCGGCGGCTGTCAAAAAATCACTGGAAATGGCCCTGAAAAACGCCGGGATCAAAAAAGATCAGCTTGAGCGCATAGGTGGAACAGGTTCCGGAGCAAAGTCCATCAAACAGGCCGATGTAGCGGTCAATGAAATCAAGGCCATTGCAGCCGCGGCCAACTTCTTCTTCCCCAGCGCGAGGACAGTGGCCGATGTGGGCGCGGAGGAAGGGCGCGCCGCAAAGGTAGACGAAAAGGGCAATGTGGTGGACTTCGCCATGAACGAGAAGTGTGCGGCAGGGGCGGGTGCCTTTATCGAAGCGATGTCACGGGCGCTGGAGACTCCTCTGGAGCAGTTGGGACCCTTGGCACTCTCGTCTAATAACGCAATCCCCATGAATGCCCAGTGTACGATATTCGCCGAGTCCGAAGTGGTGGGCCTCATCCATGCCAAGACTGAAAAGAAGGACATCAGCAAGGCCATTCACGATTCAATTGCAGCCCGAATAGTCTCCATGATTCGTCGCATAGGTGTAAATCCCGACGTGGTAATGATGGGCGGCGTCGCGTACAATCCTGGATTCGTCGCGGCATTGCAGAGAGAACTGGGATTGGAGAAAGTTTATATCCCCGACATGCCTGAATATGGAGCAGCTGTAGGGGCGGCCGCAGTGGCAGCAAAGATCGGCAAATAGTCAACTGTCAAGGATACGATTGGAGGACATGTAGATGGCTGAGGCTCAAAAACCCGAATATTGGCGGTGGCTGGAAACGAACTGGGTCAACCCTGACATTAAATGGCAAGAGGTCCAGTTCATAACCGCCGGAATCGATGTCGGATCTGTCAGTTCCCAAGCGGTGATAATGGCGGACGGCAAAATGTTTGCTTACGGCAACATGAGGACCGGGTCTGACAGCCCTGACAGTGCCAGGAACGCCATAAAGTTCGCCTTGGAAAAAACCGACATGCCCGAGAGCCGGATAGACTACTGTATCGGGACCGGTTACGGCCGGGTCAATGTTCCCATGGCAGACCGGTCGGTCACTGAGATAGCATGTCACGCCAGAGGCGCAAACTTCATGTACGGCAGCGAAGTGCGCACGGTCCTCGACGTTGGCGGGCAGGACATCAAGGCTATTAGATGCGATGACAAAGGCAAAGTTACAAACTTCCTCATGAATGACAAATGTGCGGCAGGCACGGGGCGAGGCATGGAAGTCTTTTCCGACCTGCTGTCGGTTCCCATTGGAGAGGTGGGCGATCGATCTTTCCAGATCGATTCTGAACCTATTGCCGTGTCAAGTACATGTGTGGTTTATGCCAAATCCGAGGCCACGGGCCTCCTGCGCAAGGGCCTGAGCACAAACGAAGTTCTTGCCGCATACTGTTCAGCCATGGCCGACCGCATTTTTTCTATTCTGCAAAGAGTCGGCATCGAGCCTGAATTCGCTATAACCGGCGGCATGGCCAAGAACAAGGGCGTGATCAACAGGCTGAAGAAGAAGATCGGTCTTGAACCTATGAAGACCGAATGGGATACGCAACTCGCCGGTGGCATAGGCGCGGCGCTCTTCGGGTTGGCTTTGTGTCAGAAGGGCAAAGGCCGAGTCAAGTAATTGAGAGCGGTTCTCGAAAGGTTTAAAGTAATCCGAAACTTGTAACGGAAAGAAGCAGTAGGGTCCCGCGTCTCTGCCGGTGGCATTGCGAGCGAAGCGAAGCAATCTCTCGTGCGGCGCGCATGGCATGCGCCCAAATCAGGGCGGACGGCGTCCGCCCTAACAGAATGCAGATTGCCGGTGGGACCGTCCTGGGTAGAACGCGGGATTGCCGGTCATTTTCCGTATCCTGATCTGTCGGAGGCAATCCGCTCCTCACGGCAGAAGCTGAAAATTGGAAAACAACACCGTGCTTGCGAACTATGGATATAGTGACGGTTCGGGTAATTATTTCATAACCATCGACACCGACAAATGTAACGGATGTGGAGAGTGCGTTTCGGCATGTCCTGCCGGGATTTTCCAGGTCCTAGACGAAGACCCGAACGATCCCTTGAATGACCAGTCCACGGTAATGGTTAGGCCGGACAAGCAGAAAAAGGTAAAATACGAGTGCGGGCCGTGCAAACCACCAACGGACCGGCCGCCTCTTCCCTGCATGGTCGCCTGCAAGCCTGGAGCGATCTCCCATTCTTGGTAGGGCAAAAGGGCGGGGAGTCTGGGACCCAAGCCTTCTCCGCGATGTGCTGATCACAGATATTTCAGGGGTGCTCCATCGAAATGTCATTAGTACTCAACAGCGTGCTTCCGATCTTTGCCGTCATCGGACTGGGCACGCTTCTAAAACGCTTGCGGCTCATTGATGAGACTTTCATAGGTGTCTCCGACAAGCTCATCTATTACATTTTTTTCCCGATGCTGCTTTTTTGGAAAATAGGAAAGCCCGCAGAAGCTGCCGCGGTTGACTGGTTATTCATCCTGAGCGTCCTCGTCTCGGTTTTTACCGTCTTCGCTATCAGTCTGGCCATTGTGACGGTGCTGAGAACGCCGCATCGCGAGGTCGGTTCCTTTTCTCAAGGCTGCTATCGCTTTAGCTCATACATCGGCCTCGCAGTCATTTTAACGGCACTGGGGGAAGAAGGTGTAAGAGACTTCGGCGTTCTGATCGGTTTCGTAATCCCGTTTATTAATGTGTTGGCTGTTTCTTCGATGATATGGTACTCGGAGCAAGCCGACTCACAAGAACCAAGAAAACTTTTCTTTTTGAAATCAGTCGCTTCCAACCCATTGATTCTTGCCTGTCTGCTGGGGATCTTGTACTCTAATTTGGGGTTGCCGTTGCCGATTTTCGTGGACAAGACGCTGGGCTTGGCGTCAATGCTAGCCTTGCCTTTAGCCTTGATATCTATAGGAAGTTCACTGACTTTCTCGAAGTTCAGGGAGCATATCACTTACTCATGGATTGCCGCGCTATGCAAACTTGTCCTCTTGCCGCTCGTCGGTTATTTCTTTTTGAAGAAGTTGCAGGTTGGAGGCAGCACATTCCAGATAGCCATGATATATTTTGCCCTGCCCACTTCTCCGCAGAATTACATTTTGTCTTCCCAACTCAACAGCGATGTTGATTTGGCCACGTCCGCGATAGTTCTATCCACGGTATTGTCAGTTGTCTCGCTTTCTGCGATTATTTTTATTTTCGTGGGATGATCAAGAAATGAAGCGGCGCCTTCTCGTCCTGGTCCGGATGCGTCGCGTAACATCGCGTGCCTCGTGACATGAAAAAGCCTTTGTTCAAATCTATAACGCGTCTTGTGGGGAAAGCTGTCGGAGATTTCGGCCTGATTGAGAACCGCGACAGGATACTTGTGGCCTTATCGGGCGGCAAAGATTCCTGGACGCTGCTCTTGGCCTTGAAAGAACTCCGGCGAAAAGCCCCCATAAATTATGAGATTGGAGCAGTGACTGTCCATCCCGGGTCTGAGTGGTTCGATTGCGGTAAGATCCGGGAGAGGCTCGTTCAGGAAGACATCCCATATCAGGTTATCTCAGCGGACATAGTAGAAGTGGTCAAAGAAAACCTTACG
This sequence comes from Desulfomonilaceae bacterium, assembly GCA_035506215.1. GTDB lineage: Bacteria > Desulfobacterota > Desulfomonilia > Desulfomonilales > Desulfomonilaceae > DATJPW01. The sequence continues at coordinate 35,543 of DATJPW010000396.1, read as the reverse complement.
CCAGGGACAAACCCATGCTCGTTTTGCGCCAGGCTACGCCGCGGCCTTCTTTACACTCACGCAGCAGAGCACCACTGGAACAAAATAGCCCTCGGCCATCATCTCGACGATTTTATCGAGACATTGCTGCTCAACCTATTTTTTAGTGGATCCATAAAGGGAATGAGCCCGAATCTTCTTGCAGACGACCACAAGAACAGAATAATCCGCCCCCTTGTCTACGTCAGAGAGGAGATGACAAGAAGATACGCTTTGAGTATGGGCTTACCGACTTACGGGTGTTCTTGCCCCTTTCAGGGAATGACTGCCTCCCGAAGGTACTGGGTAAAAAACCTTCTTTCCCGGATTGAACAAGAGATTCCTGAAGTGAAATCCAATCTGTTGGCCGGTATGGGCAGGGTCGAACAAAGACATCTCCTGAATCGCGTAATGGCGGTAGACACGGGACGCGCTGCGAATTGGCAGAGAATGGAGAAAAAACAATGTTTACAGGAATGATCGAGGCTCGCGGGGAGGTGAAGAGTATTGAATCGGTCAGGGAATTCGTTAAAATTCGGATAGCCTCCAGCTTGGATCTGTCGGACGTAAAGGAAGGAGATTCCATCACGGTGGATGGCGCCTGCCTGACGGCAACATCGATTGATTTCTCCCGAGGAGAACTGACTGCGGACGTTTCGTCCGAGACCCTACGGGTCACCACACTGGGTGAGCTGAAAATAGGTTCGACGGTTAACCTGGAAAAAGCCATGCGACTGGATTCTCGCCTTGGCGGTCATATGGTGGCAGGGCATGTGGATTGCGTCGGCCGGATCATCGAGAAACGGAGGTCAGGCCAAGGATGGACAATAGGGTTCCAAGTCGATTCGGGGCGTTATCTTATCGAAAAAGGAAGTGTAGCTGTTGACGGAATCAGCCTTACCGTCAACACCGTTGAAGAGAGCCGATTCTGGGTGATGATCATTCCCCACACTGCGGCCGCCACCGGGTTGACCGAAAAAAAGATCAATGATAAAGTGAACGTGGAGTTTGACCTCATCGGGAAATATGTCGAGAAGTTCGTTTCCGCCAAAGAACAAGGATCCGGAATAAGCGAAGAGAAACTCAAGGAATATGGATTTGCGTAAAGGAGGGTACCCTCAAAATGGGTGTACTGGCTGGTGTTGAGGAGGCAATTGAGGAGATTAGAGAAGGTCGGATGGTAATCCTGGTGGACGATGAAGACCGGGAAAATGAAGGCGATCTTACGATGGCCGCGGAAAAAGTCACACCAGAGGCCATTAATTTCATGACCAAGTACGGTCGCGGCTTACTGTGTCTATCTATGATAGAAGAGAAGATTAGGGCCCTGGATCTTCCGATGATGGTGAATGATAATAAATCACGTTACGGCACTGCTTTCACTGTTTCCATCGAAGCGGCGCGGGGCGTCACTACGGGAATCTCGGTGTACGACCGGGCAATCACGATTTTGACGGCGGTGGACGAGGATGCGACGTCACAGGATCTGGTGTCTCCGGGGCACGTTTTTCCTTTGAGGGCCCGGAGCGGCGGAGTGCTGGTTCGTGCAGGTCAAACGGAAGGGAGCGTCGACCTGGCACGATTTGCCGGCTTTACCCCCGCGGGCGTTATCTGCGAGGTGATGAACGAAGACGGTACCATGGCACGCCTACCCGACCTGATAAAAATGGCGGAACTGCACGATTTGAAAATATGCACGATTAGAGATCTCATCAAATATCGTATGCGCCACGAGCGACTTGTGCGACGAGGCGCCGAAACGTACTTGCCAACCGCAGCGGCAGGTGAATTCAGGCTGATAGTCTATGAAAATGACGTGGACCAGTATGATCACGTGGCACTCGTAAAAGGAGACATCACTCCGGATGAACCGGTCCTGGTGCGGGTGCACTCTGAGTGCCTCACGGGAGACGTTTTCGGTTCTCAGCGATGCGATTGCGGCTCACAGCTCGAGAAAGCCATGCGAATGGTTGCGGAAGAAGGCAAAGGCGTGATCCTGTACATGCATCAGGAGGGCCGCGGGATCGGACTTCTCAACAAAATCAAGGCCTACGCGCTTCAGGATGAGGGGTGTGATACCGTGGAGGCGAACTTGAGGCTCGGGTTCAAAGCCGATCTGAGAGACTACGGGATTGGGGCCCAGATGCTTTATGATCTCGGCGTTCGCAAGATGCGCCTGATGACCAATAATCCTAAGAAAATAGTGGGCCTGGAGGGTTACGGCATTCAAGTGCTCGAGCAGGTTCCCATTGTCATCGATCCGTGCGAGACGAACCTGCGGTACCTCAAGACGAAGAAGGAGAAGATGGGTCATACTTATGAGCTTAAATGTCTTTCGTGAGTGACGGCCCTGCAGCAACCAACGAACCTGTTTGAAAGACACGGAATGCGGAGGATCCATGACAAAGATTGTCGAGGGTGTTCTTGATGCCGGTGGGCTCAAAATAGGGCTCGTCGCGAGCCGTTTCAATGATTTTGTCGTATCACGTCTGGTGGCCGGCGCAATAGATGCCCTGGTGCGTCACGGGGCTTCCGAGAATGACATCACCGTAGTGAAGGTGCCGGGAGCTTTTGAGATTCCACAAATGGTGTCGGCCATGGTCAGGTCCGGACGACATGATATGGTGATAGCGCTTGGAGCGGTGATTCGAGGTTCCACTCCTCATTTCGATTATATAGCCGCAGAAGTGGCGAAAGGTATTGCGCAAATCTCCCTGGAATCAACAATCCCTATAAGCTTCGGTATCCTGACCACCGACACTCTTGAACAGGCCATCGAGAGAGCGGGCGCCAAGGCAGGAAACAAAGGGTCGGATGCTGCCATGGCGGCCATAGAGATGGCAAATCTTTTCAAGCAAATTTTACCGAAAACGGGTCGTCGTTGATCCCGAAGCCGGTGCAGCGACGACGAACGTACAAGTTTTCCAGTGCCTTCCAGACGCAAGACACGTGAATTTGTTCTTCAGGTCCTGTTTGCAGCCGACGCAGGCCGTCGTGATCCTGTCGAGACTCTCAAATTCCTCGAGCATCATTTCACCACGGACCAGGACCAGGAAGTCAAAATGCACCGGGTTTCCCAGGATTTTGCGAAGGCATTGGTGGAAGCGGTTTCCAGAGACGGTTCCGCCATTGACGAACTAATAAGCAGAATTTCGCAGCACTGGAAGCTCTATCGAATAAACCGCGTGGACAGGAACATCCTTAGAATGGCCATCGCGGAAATGACTAGGTTCCCTGAGACCCCCGGCGCAGTAATACTTAATGAAGCCATCGAAATCGGTAAAAAATACGGCGCAGAAAACTCAGGCGCTTTTATAAACGGAGTACTGGACAGGATTCAGACGCTGGGAAGACGCCCATGTTCGGTAGTAGAATTGCAGAATATGATTGTAGCACTTGACCAATGTGATTCAATGAGTTAAAATTATAGAGTAATTTATGTAATTACTGATTTACCGTCATCGTCCGATGCGGCGGTGACTGTAACGGTTCACTGATGATGTTCAATTCTCACAATACTGGCCCCACGGACACAAGATTCGTCGCGGCGCTTTTCTTGGTACTAGCGGTGTTCTTGATGTCCCCTGATCTGTATGCCCAGGGTCCCGGCGCAGGAGGGCCTGACCCCGGCGCGGCCGCTCCCAATGATCAAGGCCAGACTTACGCTCCTCTCGGCAATTCCAGTTTCAGAGTGCTTGTCCCCGAAATCAAGATGAATCAGATCCTTAAAGCCCGACCTCCAAAGCAAAAGCCGGCTGTCCCGCCTGAAGAATCGGCTTCGTTTGGAGAACAGACCAAGGAACCTCGCGAGAAGCGCGAACCGGAAGTGCCTGTGCAACGAGATACTTCACTGACTCCCGAGTCTCCGCGTCTGCCCTTTGATCCGACGCTACGGCAGAGAGGGCGTGGAGCGGTCCCTGAAAGGCCTCGTCTGGAAGAAGCCCCACCGGCAAAAGAGACTGGCCCCTCGCTTACCGCCCCGGTTGCACCTGAGGATTTGATGATCGCGACTCCGGTCAAGAAAGAGATGCTCGGCAAAAAAACTGCTCCTCAGATCCCAGGTCTGTTGGAAGCTCAGCGTTCAAAAGAAACGCCGAAGACCGTCCCCTTAAAGGCACAGGAAACCCCTGCAATAGAGGGCCCCATCGAGAGGATTCCATTTGAAACGCGGGGCGAGCCTGAAATCATCCCCTGGAAGGAGCGCACGAGCAAACCCTCGCCCGCAACTTTACCCGCGACTGATATTGATTCCGCCATGGCCCCGAAGGAGAGCACTTCATCCATGCCCGTTACGGGGCCCGATCAGGATAAGGCGGCGTCAAAGGAAAGTCTGGCCGTGGTCGAACCGGCCATACCGCCGGCAAAAGAGGCCCTGAAATCTCCGTTCGACGAAGGGACTCCGGATACGCCCGAAATCAAATATTACCTGCGAGATACAGCTCCCATCCTCGAAGAGCTTTCGCTTCTGATGACCAGGGCCCCTTCGATCACCATAGGTGATTACGATCCTTCGGACGCAAACGCGCCTCTTTTCCCCAAAGATCTGCAATTAAAGATGGATTCCATGAAGAGGGATTTGCAAATATTGGACTCAAAAACCTTCGCTATAATTCCGCCTAAGAGGTTCGAGCAGTTTCATGCCATTATTCGTGATTCCATAACACAGACTCATCAGGCATGCGATGCAATCATTAATTATCTGGCCGAACCGAACGAGGCGAACTTCAAAATGATTCAGGACCATCTTTTCCGGGCCAGGGAATTAATTCAGAAGACCCGGACCAGTCATGGCTGACATGTCCCCCAAACTTCCTCGGATTCTACCTTTTCAATAATTACCTCAAATGTCGGCCTGTCCTGAAGAGCCGGCGGAACCCGCACGCGGACAGGAATATAATTGTCGGTTCTGGCAATTATCAAGCCGTTGGGAGACTCGGGCTGCGACTCAGGCGCCACACTGAACATTGTCCCCAGGAAACGCTCATAAAAACGGCGTCTCAAAACTTTCGAGAGCGATCTCAACTCCTCAACCCGGAGGCGTTTGCTCTTTTCAGCTACCTTTGGTTTAAAAGAAGCAGCCAACGTTCCCGGTCTGGGAGAAAACGGGAAAACATGCAGATATGCGGGGGCCAATGTTCGGATCAGATTCTCGGTCTTTCGGAATGAAAGTTCGTCCTCCCCGGGAAATCCGACCATGATATCCAGCCCCACGCACGCTTCGGGGATGCGGGTACTGATTCGTCTCATCAAATCGTGAATCATGGTTGTGTCGTACGGACGTCCCATCCGTTTCAGGATCCCATCATCGCCGCTCTGCACAGGGATATGAAAATGCCTGCAAAGTCGAGGACTTTCGGCCACCAATTCGATGATGTGAGGACTTATTTCTTGCGGTTCAATGGAACTCAACCTGAAACGCGAGGCCGGACACTCGTTCAGGAGACGTTCGAGAAGTGCTTCCAGGCTGGTTCGAGGCCGGAAATCGCGGCCATAATGTCCCAGGTGAATGCCTGTCAGCACTATCTCGGCGAATCCGTCTGTGCCCAGTTTCCTGGCCTGGTCTACCACCGCCTGTGCAGGTAGGCTTCTGGATGGGCCTCTGGCTGCCGGAACTATGCAGTAGGTGCAGCGCTGGGAACAGCCATCCTGAACTTTCAGGAAAGTCCGTGCCCGTCCGGAGAGGCCGGGCGATCCGAGATCGACGAAATTTGCGCATGCCGACGAGCCTCGCCGTGCAATTCCTTCGAAATTTATGCCATCTGACTGTATCAAATCCGGCAAATGTTCTTTTTCGAACGTGCCGAGTACGACAACTCGCTCCGAAATTTCTTTGAGCCGCAGGGGGTCCATTTCCGCGAGACAGCCGGTTACCAGTACCCGTGACGACGGATATTTTTGGACCATGCGGTTCACCATTCGCCTGGATTTCCCTTCAGCTTTCCCGGTCACACAGCAGGTGTGGATGACCACCAGGTCGGGTTCGGCAAAGGTCTGATCGATTCGATAACCGCCCTGTTCCAGAATCACTGCCATGGACGCGGCCTCAGCTTGATTAACTTTGCAACCAAGGACCTGCACCAAGGCCGTCTTGTCGATCACGGGGGACTCCATTCTCACCCTTTTGACACGATGATGTATTCATGCTATCAATCCACGCATCCCAGGTCAATTCTTCGCCACGGGCTTAAGCGTGCATTATCCGAAGACGAAAATCGAAACCGTTGCCTCCCGCGTGATCAGGCGTCGCGTGCCTAACGAACATTTCATTTCATAGAAATGGGGGCCTTTTCGTGAAATACAAGAACTTGTTTGGGGCGGGAACAGTCTGTTTTGCTATGCTCTTGATGAGTGTGGTCGGTTGGGCTCAGGAGGACCAAGGGTCCGCCCAAGAGAGCGCCGCGCCCAGTATCAACATCCCTGGACGGTTTTTTGACATCAAGATCCCGGAGGGATTCAAATCCCAGCCCGTTGAGGAAGGTGGAATCCTGAAATGGACAAAGGATTCCGGGGAGATCTACTTGGTTGTGGGTGACCTTTTCCATGAGTCCGGGGACCTACTGTTCAAAGCCCTGCGCAAAGCAGCGGATGAGGACAAGAGAATGGAAGAGGTGCGCACACTCAAAATTAAAGGGGGCCGAGGCCTGCTTTACAAGGAAAAGCCTCCGGATGATACATACAGGCCCAGGACCTGGAGATTGATTGTGATCACCGAAAAGAAAATGATCGATGTCGAATTCACAGCGCCGGCAAAAGACTTCGAGTCTTTCGCCCCAGGGTTCGAAAAAACCGTCAATTCATTCAAATTGAAAACGTCATCCTGATCAGGACATCGATCCATGGCCGAAAAAGGTTCCGGCAATCTGCTGCGTGTCATTCCTTCGGTTGATAGAATTCTTGCCGATCCTGCCTTAGCCGCTCTTCGAGAAACATACTCGGAAGAATTTGTGAAACGATCTGTCCGAGGCGCTTTGGATGAATTGCGGGGGAAGATACGTTCGGGAAACGCCTCAAAGGAGGATTGCCTGACCCAGGCCATCGTCTCGCGAGCCTCCGAAATAGCGATGAGTCGTTTTGCACCGAAATTGAAAACGGTAATAAACGCTACCGGCGTCATTGTTCATACCAATCTCGGCCGTTCGCCGCTATCACGTAGGGTCGTTGATCGAATCGCGGAAATCGCGTTGTCATATTCGAACCTGGAATATGACCTGGAGAAAGGGGGCCGAGGCGAAAGAAATTCCCACTTGAGGCAGCTCATGCAGGAACTTACCGGCTCGGAAGCGGCGCTGGCGGTCAACAACAATGCCGCTGCGGTCTTGCTTGCCTTGTCCAGTCTCGCGAACGGCCGCGAGGTCATTGTGTCACGAGGCGAGTTGATTGAGATCGGGGGCTCATTCCGGATTCCAGACGTCATGGCCCGTTCCGGCGCTGTCCTACGAGAAGTGGGGACCACCAACAGGACCCATCTTGGAGATTACGTGCAGGCAATAAACGAAAATACCGCCCTGATCCTGAAGGTCCATACGAGCAATTACCGCATCATGGGCTTTACCAGCGAGGTGTCACTGGATGAACTGGCCGCTTTGGGCAGAGAAAAACAAATCCCTACTATGATGGATCTCGGCAGCGGCTGTCTCATGGACTTGTCACCATTCGGCTTGTCGGATGAGATAACGGTTCAGGAAGTGATTTCCAAGGGTCTGGACGTGGTCAGCTTCAGTGGCGACAAGCTATTGGGCGGACCGCAGGCCGGCATTCTGGCCGGTCGCGCGGACCTCATTGAAAAGATGCGAGCCAATCCTCTGGCCCGTGCTCTGCGAATGGACAAGCTCACGCTAGCGGGCCTCGAAGCAACGCTTGAAGAATACACACGACCGGAAGGCCCGGCACAAAACATACCTACCTTGCGGATGATAACGAGGACGCAGAAACAACTCGATTCAGATGCCAAGAAACTGGCCGATGCCCTCCGTGCGCGACTCGGCACCTCGGCCGAAGTAAATGTTGAGGCCGGGATCGGAAGGGTAGGTGGGGGCGCTTTACCTATGAGCGATCTGCCCGGTCCCCGTGTGGCCGTTCGTCCCAGGAAGATCTCCGTGGCCCGGCTGGAACAGGGCTTGAGGTCCGGTGAGCCGCCTCTGATCGCGATGGTCAAAGAGGACACTCTCCTTGTGGACCCTCGCACTTTGCTCCAAGGCCAGGCGGCTTTGATCCCCGATTTGGTGGCCGCGGCTTTGGGGAAGAAATGAAGGTTGCCGCAGAAATATTGCAGGAAACGACACAGTAGGGGCGGCTGGCCAGTCGCCCCCACCAGGAATCTCCCAGGTCAAACATCTTTTCTTTTTCTTGTTCCCAGGCTCCAGCCTGGGAACAAGAAGTGAAACAGTTCCCCGACACGCAAGAATTCTATGGACCTTCCTCATTCCTTCCTCATCCCTTCGGATGCGACTCCCGACCGGGCGGACCGGGTGCTGGCAGCTTGCTTGCCAGGTTCGGCCACTCGTTCACAATTCACACGGATGATTCGGGCCAATCGCGTGCTACTAAATGGGAAGCCGTTGCGGCCTTCCAGCAGGCTCCAACCGGGCGATCGCGTTGAAATCCTTCCCTCGCTCGCGGCGCCTGACCGGAACTTGGAAGCCGGCGTCCCCGATTTCGAGATAATTTTCGAGGACGATGATCTTGTGGTTGTGGGCAAGCCGCCGGGATTAGTAGTGCATCCTGCTGCGGGATGCCGTTCGCTTACTCTCATGGAAGCCTTGACGCGAACCAGACCCCAAATGGTAGGTGTTGGGCATGAAGATCGGTGGGGAATAGTTCACCGCCTGGACAAGGATACATCCGGAGTTATGGTCGTGGCAAAAACCATCCAGGCTCATGCCTCCTTGTCGGCCCAGTTCAAGGAGCATTCAATCCTCCGAATCTACCTGGCGCTGGTCCGTGCGAGATCGGGGCAGAGTCATGGTCTCATAGACGCGCCGCTGGGAAGGCATGTTAAAGACAGGAAAAAGATATCTATTCATACCCATAAGGCACGACGCGCGGTCACATGGTGGCGAGTTGTGGAACAGTTTTCGGGTCACACTCTGCTTGCTATTCGACCCGAAACCGGACGCACGCATCAGATTCGGGCCCATCTGGCGTCTGTCGGGCTGCCGGTGGTCGGCGACCGGGTCTATGGAAAAGCCAGGAAAAAGGATGAGAAGAAGGTCCAGTTGCGAAGGACGCCGGAGCAACTTCATCGCCAAGCTCTGCACGCGACAATACTGGGGTTCAGGCACCCGACAAGTTCGCAATACATGGAATTCTATTCTCCATTCCCGGAGGATATGGCGCAGGCGATAGAGAATTTGCGTGCCGAAAATGCTTGAGCCGGAGAGTAATGGCTCCGGTATGATTGTCAGTTCGTTGCCAAACTCGGTTTCGGCTGTATGATAGAATGTAGGGTGTGAGACTGTTCAATCCGACAACAGGAAACCGGTTTATGGGGACCAGAAGAGACTTTATAAAAAGGGTGTTCACGGGCATCGCAAGTATGGGTATTATCCTGGAGCCGATTTCTGCGATAACCGCAATTGTTCATGCCGCGACCGATAAGTTCATCGTACCCAAAGGAACGGCAAGAGAGACGCTTGTGAACCGGGACCCCAAAGACCTGGATACCGGCGAGTTGGAGATCACGCCACTGGCTGAGTTCCGGACCATGGGATTAGACGATCTCGACGTGGATATGGACAAATGGCGTTTGCTGGTGGACGGGCAGGTGGGCAAACCATTGTCGCTCAACTACTCCGAGCTGACCAATTTGCCGGTGATCGAAAGAAACGCGCTGTTAATCTGTCCGGGCTTTTTCGTCAATAACGGAGCCTGGAGAGGTGTTTCCGTCGCAGAGCTGCTGAAGCGGGCTGAAGCGGGCAATGACGTAAATTACGTGACATTCCGCGGCCCTGAAGGTAACTACGAAAAAGTGCTGAGAGTGCCGTTGGAGGATGCGCTTGCCGGCAAGGTGTTCCTGGCATATCAGGTTAATGGTGAAGCTCTGCCGCGAAAGCATGGTTTTCCGCTTCGAGTCGTGGCTGAAGGCTACTATGGATCTGACTGGGTGAAGTACGTGTACAAGGTGACCGCGGACATTGTTCGTCCTCACGAACGATAAGCATTGACTCACTCATGATGACGAGATACGTTTAAAGTTTGGTGAAACAACCGATTATCGAATGCTAATGCCGAGGGTTGTCGTCGTCAATTCATCATAATTCCATGCAATGAGCGGAATTCCGGGGGGCTGAAGACCATCCGGCGAGGATCATCCACTCCCGCATTGCGCGAGAAAACAGGGATAAACGGAATGTCCACTTCAAAATGGCTCGGATTATTGCTGGTCGCAGCATGCATAATAGTGCTTCAAGTCCTTGCGGTTCTTGACATTCGAAATGTTTTCGAGCCTGGTCTGCTCCTGCCCATTTTGAATACTCTTTTCGCAGGAATGATGCCGATCTTTGTCGCTTACGTCGCGGGCAAGACGTACTTGAAGACAGGTTCCACCACGGTTCTGTTCATGGGCTGCGGGATGCTCTCTTTCGGATTATGCGCCGTGGTGGCCGGCTGGATGATTAGGGCATCCGATGGTCCCAATCTCAACGTGACCGTCTACAATACAGGAGCCTTAATCGGTTCACTATTCCATTCAATTGGTGTGGTCCTCAGCCTCGCGGGTAAGACCTCTCTCCGGTCTCCCGGCAAGGAGAAGTTGACGTTCGCGAGCGCCTATCTCGGCGTAGCGGCTTTCGTGGCTTGCTTCTCTCTGGCGAGCTTGCGAGGCTTGATTCCGCCTTTCTTCGTCCAAGGGGTGGGCCCCACAGGGTTGAGGCAGCTCATTCTGGGAAATGCGGTGTTCCTGTACGCTTTTTCGTCCATGTTTTTGATGGGGCATTATTTCCAATGGAAGTCAGATTTCTTCTATTGGTATTCTCTCTCACTTTCCTTGCTGGCCATTGGGCTTTTCGCGTTTTTCCTGCAGAAAAGTGTGGGATGTCCTATTGGCTGGTTTGGAAGATCAGCCAATTACGCGAGCGGTCTCTTGGCGCTCGTTGCCATCTTCAGTGCGTTAAAAGATGCCAAGACAAAACGTGTCTCATTGGAATCTGCCATTGCCGGGCTTCTGGCAGACACGGAAGCCGGTTATAGGAGCTTGGTGGAAACGGCTACCGACGCCATTGCCACACTGGACAACGAAGGGGAGATTATCGATTGGAACTCGTCCGCGGAGAAGATGTTTGGTTACACTAAGGAGGAAATCATAGGCTTTCCTTTTTTTGAAAGGATCATCCCTGAAGAGTTTGTGGGAGCCCTGAAAAAGGAAATCCGATCGTCTATTCGATCGGGCAAGGAACCGTTCCCCGGTAACAGGATCGAAATAGAAGCTAAACGAAGAGACGGCGCCCTTCTTCCTGTGGAACTTTCCTTATCAGTCAGAAAAGTGTCATTCGGATGGGCAAGCACCTGGATTCTACGCGACGTAACCCAACGAAAACATGCCGAAGCCAAGCTGGAGCGTGCCAAAACCGAACTTGAGCTTCGAGTGAAGGAGCGTACTACGGAACTTGAATCGGCAAACGAAAAATTGATCACCGAAATTGAAAATCGCAAGCGGGCAGAAAAGTCCGTGACAGCCGAACGACGCCGTTTATATGACATCCTGGAAACGATGCCTGTGATGGTATGCCTATTGACAGCGGATTATCATGTCGCCTTTGCCAACCGCAGCTTTCGCGAGAGATTCGGTGAGGACAACGGACGGCATTGCTATGATTATCGTTTCGGACAGGAAGCGCCTTGCGAATTTTGCGAATCATACAACGTGCTGAAAACGGGCCAACCCCATCACTGGGAAGTTACGGGCCCGGACGGCTCAATCATAGATACCTACGACTTCCCCTTCACCGACACGGATGGCTCTCCTCTCATTCTGGAGATGGATATCGACATCACCGAGCGCAGACGTGCTGAAGAGGGGCTGCAAGCCGCCAGTGCATATAATCGCAGCCTGATTGAGGCGAGTCTGGACCCCCTGGTTACTATCAGTGCCGGAGGGAAGATCACTGATGTCAACACCGCAACTGAAAAGGTCACGGGTTTTTCACGTGAGAATCTCGTTGGAACCGATTTTTCCGATTATTTCACTGATCCGCAGAAAGCAAGGGCCGGATACCAGCAGGTCTTTCGAGATGGTTCGGTCACGGATTATGAATTAGCGATTCGACACAAAGACGGGCGGGTGACTCCCGTAATGTACAGCGCATCCGTGTACAGGGATGGATCGGGAACAATAGCCGGCGTATTTGCAGCGGCGAGAGACATCACGGAAAGCAAGCGGGCCGAAAACATCGTGCGGGCACGTCTTCGATTGGTCCAATATGCCGATTCGCACACTCTGGATGAGCTGCTCCAAGCGACTTTGGACGAAGCGGAAGCACTTACCGATAGCTCCATAGGGTTCTTCCATTTCGTTGAAGCCGACCAAAAAGCCCTTTCTCTCCAGGCCTGGTCAACAAGGACATTACGGGAAATGTGTACCGCCGAAGGTAAGGGTCGCCATTATGATCTGGATAAAGCCGGCGTATGGGTGGATAGCATCAAAGAGCGGAAGCCGGTGATTCACAATGACTATTCCGCCTTGCCGCATCGGAGGGGCATGCCCCCCGGCCATGCGAATGTCATCCGTGAACTGGTCGCTCCGATCTTTCGAGGCGACAAGCTCGTGGCAATTGTTGGCGTGGGCAACAAACCGGCGGATTATGACACAGATGACATCGAGACCGTGTCCCTGTTGGCCGACTTCGCCTGGGATATCGCCGAGCGTAAAAGGGCCGAGATAGAGCGTGAAAAATTGATCACGGAATTGGAAGCCAAGAACGCGGAACTGGAAAGATTCACCTACTCGATCTCTCATGACTTGAGGAGCCCTTTGATTACCATCAGAACATTTTTGGGCTTTGTCGCGGAAGAGGCGGCTAAAGGCAACACGCAGAACATAAAGCCTGATTTGGAACGTATCGACAAGGCGGCGGAGAAGATGGGGCAACTTTTAGGAGAGATCCTGGAGCTTTCCCGTGTGGGACGGATGTTCAATCCACCATCGGAAGCGTCCGTGGGAGATCTGGTGAACGAAGCGCTGGAACTCTTGTCCGGAAGGATTGCCCGGCACGGACTGGAAGTACAAATCGCTCCGGACCTCCCTCTCTTGTACGTTGACCGGCCGCGTGTGTTGGAGGTCTTCCAAAACCTGATCGAAAATTCCGTAAAGTTCATGGGTGACCAACCACATCCCAGGATCGAGATTGGCGCCAGGCAGGACGGTGAGGAAACCGTACTGTTCGTCAGGGACAATGGTATAGGAATCAAACCTGCTTACCATGACAAGGTGTTCGGGTTGTTTAATAAGTTGGACCCAGAAACCGAAGGGACCGGTATCGGATTAGCGCTGGTCAAACGAATCGTCGAAGTACACGGCGGTCGCATGTGGGTGGAATCCGAAGGCGCCGCCCGTGGTTCCACCTTCTGTTTTACGCTGCCTGGTCCTGTTCCTCCTGCCGATCTCTGATAGAGGAATTTCAGGACGCCTTTGAATTTTAAGGCCGCAATGTCCGAAAACCGTGCTACACTATATTGGCACTCGATCTTTCGGCGGAAAATGATTAAGGCTGCCGAATAAAGCATACTATCGTTCTTATCGTGTCTGTACGGCTCGGAGGCCCGTGGGGTGGCTGACGTTGGGGATTGCTCCATGACAGAGGAGCGATCCGGTCAACCACTTTCTATCTTGAGGCTTTAAATTTCCGCACACCAGTTTTTGAATTTTGGGGCGGATCCGGTAATGGCACAGCCGAAACGCACAATTAAGGCGGGCGACATCATAAGAGATATCCGGTCGGGGAACACTGTTTCCCAACTGCTGGCAAAGTATGGGTTTTCACTCAAAACCCTCCGGATAGTATTCAGAAAGCTGTTGAACGCAGGCGCGATGACTAAGGAAGAGCTGAATTCCCAGAAAGCGCTCTATAGCGATGCAGTTGATTTGAAGGGGGTCCGCAAATTGGTGCGGACTATCACGACCCTGCCGTTGCGGATCTATGACTCCGGCAATCCATTTGCAACGGGTTATGTGCGTGACATTAGCGAAAAGGGGGTCTGCATAGAAGGCGTTGAAGCTGCGGTTGGCGAGGTCAAGAACTTTATAGTTCGTTCAGGGGCTTTTGGCGCGGGTCACACTTTCGTGTTTGAGGGCAAGTGCCGGTGGGTGAACAAGGAGGAGCCGTCCGGCAAGAGGTGTGTAGCAGGATTCGAAATCACAAGCATCTCAAGCTTGGATTCCGCAGAACTCCGTAAGCTTATTCGGCCCCTGGATTATATGCGAAATTCCACGTCTCAAGAATCGGCTTGTCTTTTACCGATATACGAAGAAAGCTTCGAAAACATCAGAGGTAGCGTGTGTGAACTAACCGAGAGAGGTGTTGGAGTAACCGGAATCGAGGCCGCAGTGGGTGAGATCAAGAAACTGGTTATTCCGGCTGACGAGTTCTTTAATATTTCTGCCTTCTCTTTCAAGGCCATCTGTCGATGGGTGGAGGTTCGGACGGAGGATGCGCAGGCCGTTACAGGGTTCGAAATTACGGATATTTCGGGCGAAAGCTACCTGCGACTCAAACAGTTGGTTCAATCCATCAAGCTTCCCGAATGAGGCAAGCGACCAAGAATTGCAGCGCCATTTCGTTCATTCCCGAAAGCTTATATGCGGATGCTTGCAGATAGTTATTCCTTCTGTCCGCCATTATCCGCTGTGTCAATCTTGATCCCGTATTGTTTCAATTTTGCATGCATGGTGGTGTAGTCGATTTGCAGCAAGCGGGCCGCCTTTGCTTTATTTCCGCCGGTTTTCCTCAGGGCAGCGCTGATAGCCTGACGTTCCACCTCTGTGGTCTTGCGGCGCACCAGCTCTCTGAGAGAAGTTCCATTCAAATCCAAATCGGAAGCCTCTAGGCGGACAAGCGGATCATCGGGGGTAGAGTCCTCGAAAACGAGATGCTCCGGATTAATCCATTCTTCAGCCCTGAGCACCGCACTCCGAACGGCTGATCTGAGTTGCCGAACGTTTCCCGGCCAGTTGCTGTTCGATAGAACTTGGCGGGCGGCTTCCGAGAAGCCTCGTACGTCCTTGCCCAACTCGACATTAGTAGCCTGAAGGAACCGATTGGACAGGTGGATGACATCTTCCTTTCGTTCTCGTAGAGGAGGAATCACGATTGTGAACTCGCTCAAGCGATAAAACAGGTCCCGACTAAACGTCCCCGCACGGACTGCCGCACTGAGATCTTCGTGGGTCGCTACGAGCAGGCGCACATCAACGGTCACAGGCTTTCTGCCTCCGATTCGGTAAAAGTTCCTTTCCTGGGTCGCTCGTAAGATCTTGATTTGAGATCCCAAAGGCATGTTTTCTATTTCGTCCAGGAGCAAGGTCCCGCTTTGGGCTAGCTCGAACTTCCCGGGTTTTGCTGCGGTCGCTCCAGTGAATGCCCCTTTTTCATGACCGAACAATTCACTTTCAAAGAGCGTTTCCGGAATGGCACCGCAATCCACCGGTATCAAAGGGGCCTGACATCTCAGGCTAGCCTGATGAATAGCTCGCGCTACGAGTTCTTTTCCTGTCCCGGTTTCTCCCTGGATGACGACCGAGAAATTGGAGCGAGCAACCAGGGTAATTTCAGAAATGATTCGACTGATTGCATCACTAGGCCCCATCATTTCGTGCAACTGCATGATCGTTGCATCACCGGATGGCGCAGACGGCTGTCGGTCCTCCTGGGCTACAGGTCGATTCCTCAATGCTCGTCGAAGCTTATCAACTAACTCGCCCGTGTCCACAGGTTTTGAAAGATAGTCGTCAGCCCCTTCTTTGATAGCTTGGACCGCTCCGTCGATGCCGCCGAATGCAGTGAACATCAGTACAGGGAGCCAGGGATTTAACTTTTTGGAACGCTTTAAAACCTCCATGCCGTCCATGCCGGGCATCATCACGTCCAGGAGCACGATTTCGGGCATGCCCATACGAATCATTTCAAGCGCTTTTTCGCCGTCATTGGCTACAATAGGTCTGAAGCCATGCTTCTTTAGCATGCGAAAAAGGATGTCGCAGACATCTTTTTCATCGTCTACTATTAAGATTCGAGCTTCTTGAGCGGTCATCGAACTCTATTCCGGTGTCCGTTCCCGTATCGATCGTATTTCCCCGAGTGAGCGAAAGAAACAGTCCAACAGTCTTGGATCAAAATACTTGCCCT
Source organism: Desulfomonilaceae bacterium (assembly GCA_035506215.1). Taxonomy (GTDB): domain Bacteria; phylum Desulfobacterota; class Desulfomonilia; order Desulfomonilales; family Desulfomonilaceae; genus DATJPW01. The sequence continues at coordinate 19,188 of DATJPW010000396.1, read as the reverse complement.
TTTCGAGCTTCATTATATTAAGGGCCTCTTCCTCCTGGAAAGGCGGCCGGTAGACGCGAGTATGGGTGAGGCTGTCGTACATATCAGCGATAGCGACTATGCGGGCGCATTCCGGAATATCTTCGCCGCTCAATCCGTGGGGATATCCTGAACCATCGTATTTTTCATGATGGGACAGTGCGATATCCGCCGCAAGTTGAAGCATAGGCTCGTCTGAGCCTGATAGTATGCGTGCCCCGATCTCCGTGTGTCCCTTAACGATTTCAAATTCCTCCGGCGTCAATTTTTCGGGCTTACGCATGATAGCCTCTGGGATACCTATCTTGCCCACGTCATGCATAGCGGCGGCCAACTCAATATCAGTCACTTCTTCAGTTTCCCATCCAAGGGCCTCTTTGAGCAGCACGGAAGCACACAGACCAACACGCCGCATATGCGCTTCTGTTTCGTCGGTCCGATAACTGATCGCAGAAAGCAGTCGGAAAATACTTTCTCGTTCTCTTTGGCGGATTTCTCTGACCTGCTTCTCCAGTTGGTCAGACAGATTGCTCGCGTATTCTTGGCTCAGGAGTTTTTCACTACGTCGCTCCAAGGCATCGGCGACGTGTATTAGAATCTCGTTCCTTTCAAAGGGCTTGATCACATAGCCGTATGCCCCCAATTCCACGGCGAGGATGCCTGTTCTCCTGTCGTCCACCGCGGTCACCATCAGCACCGCCGTATCGCTGAACTTGCCTCGGATCATGTTGAGCAATCCCATTCCATCCATTCCGGGCATCATGATGTCACATAGGACTAAATGAAACTGGCCGGTCTCCAGTAATTGCAGAGCCATTGGTGCGCTGAACGCTGTGGCGCAGTTGTACCCCTCCGCGGTGAGCCATCGGGCTAGAAGTTCACATATGTGCGGCTCGTCATCCACAATGAGAATTCTAGCGGGATCGTTCTGCATGCTATACCCCCGGCGAAATTTTGGATCAGGCTTATATTGTATCTTTTCAGGAAGCAGATCCTCAATGAATTTCTGACAACCTGACGCGGCCTATAAGTTCCCGAGCCTTGAAAATGCAATCGTGATTAAAAGGACCACGACAAACGTGCGCAAACAAATTCGGTTTGCATTCCCTTTGGGTTGATCTCTTATCGGAATGACCAAGGAATTTTCACTACAAAAATTAGAGGCTGGACTCCGATGAGTCGCCGACCAACCGGATTGCGCAGTGGTATGGAGCTACCTCGGAACTTGACCTAGTGTAGCATGAACCATTGGTCCGCCGGAAGGGAATGAGAGAAGAACAACAGCAGATTCGGCCGTCTTACATGCGCCATATCCTTCCGATCAAGCATAGGTCAAGTCTTAAGCCGATCTAAGTGGGACTGGCCTCTTAGACGTCCGGAGTGAGCTGCATGCGAATGGCAAAATGATGCATACCCCTGGAGTGAAAGCCCGACCAAGTCAAATCGCTTGCGAACAACGACCTCCAGGGGGTAGCGATCAGGGGATCACACGCATCCGGTAGGTTTCGGAAGTCCCGCCACCTTACACGCGCCTTTGGCCGGTCCGGAGGGAAACAGTTCGTAAATCTTCTTCAGCTTGAACCCGGTATCCTTGCAGACCTTTCGGATCATCGGAGCGATGTTGAATTCGAGGTAATAATTTCTTAGATAATTAATAACCTTCCAGTGCTCATCGGTCATTTCGTTAATTCCCTCAGTAGTTGCAAACAACCTCGCAACTTCCTCATCCCAAATGCTCGGGTCTTGAAGGAAGCCATCTTCGTCAACTTCAAAGGACCTACCTTGGATTTCGAACGTGGGCATATGAAAGACCTCCCTTAATGTTAAACGTTTCCCTCCGTGATGGGCAAGTTATCTCATTATTATTAACACCGAAGGAACTCAAAAACAAGATCCAAGTTGATTTCATCACGAAAAAGCTCTCCGACAATCACGGAACATCGATTGTCCACAGGATTGACGACATTCCATACGACGCTTTCTAAATCGGAAGATTATTGTCGCTCCGGGGGCGAGGCCTGTTATCCGTTGAGACCTCCGGACGCCTTTCCCGACGAAAGCAGTCTTAAAATGCTGAAGTCTTCGCGATCGGTCAACAAAACAAACAGGGATATAATCACCACGATGGAATCCCGGACAAAGTAATACGGCCCGACCTTGCCGGAAGAAGAGGCTGCTGAACGGAAACATCCGCAATCAATGTCGAGTCCGATAGAATAAGCATAAATCATAGCGCCAAGGAAAACCATCAGCATGACCGTCGTTAATAGAGCAGCGGGTCTCGTAAATATGCCAATTATCAATAATATTCCAGCCCCGACCTCGATCCAGGGAAGTGTCATTGCCACGATGTTGCTCCATGACGCGGGAATTATCATATAGTTGCGAACGGACACGGCAAAGTCAGCCGGATCCAGGATCTTGTATACGCTGGCGTAAATAAAGACAGCGCCTATAAACAATCGGGCTGCAAGAGTCAGATATCTCAAAGTCGTCGCCTTCTTGCCCCAGCCATCAAAGACGGCAAGGGCCGACAATAACAAAAGTTGTTGGAGAGGGGCTTAGAAAGAGGCTTCTTACAAAAGGAACCTCCTCAACTACTTTTTCACGGTTTGCCTTTCTCGCTTTGTCCTTCCACCGGATATCCTGCTTTTTCCCACTCACGAAAGCCTGATGTCATTATCATCATATTCTTGTAACCCATCGGGGCAAGGAACTGAGCCACCTTTTCCGCCATGTCGCAGTCAGGTCCGTAACAGTACAGGATGAGGCGCCTATCCTCGGGTATCAAAGCCTGAACAGCCACGAAGCGTTCTTCCACATTGTCCGGCGATAGAAACACCGCTGACTTGACGTGACGCTCTCGATAATCCTCTTCACTTCTGGTATCCACAAATACCGTCTCAGGATCGTTGAGAAACCGGGCGGCCTCTCTCTCGTTGACAAGAGGCACCTTTACGTCGGCGAAGGCCAGTTCTGTAGGTGGCACATAGAGCCACGGAAGGCCGGTACTCCACACTGTATTTACACCCAGGCCGATGCCGCCGCAGATTATCGTTATGAGTAGCCCTCGCAGAATTATTCCCTGAAACTGTCTCATGTTCGGACGGCTCCTCTCTGATGAAGCTACTCTACAGATCAAATCGGAATCTGCCAAGATATTCGCGCAGTTTAGCGCTTTTATCGGCGTCTAAAGGCGGGCAGTGCTCCGGGCCTTTTATCCCTTCGGCAGCGCGCAATGCAAAGACCGTGCAAGTGGGCTCTCCACATTTTTGACAATTGGTTTTTGGCAGGAGTCTCAGAATCTCCATCATTTGTGGTACCGCCGGAGCCTCAAAGCTGGGTTCTATCTCTTCACGTTTTTCCCAGGCCTCGTTAATTTCCTTTTTGAGCCATCCCAGGATCTTTTCGGCCTCTTCTTCATTGTTAAGGGCGTTAATATATATTTCGCGACCATACAAAGTGATGAGTTTGCCGTGGACTCTCAGCGTGAGAGCAGGGGGTGATTGAACATAATCGCCTCCTCCAAGTGCTGTATTGAGATACGGCAGGGCCTCCGAGATATCTTCTTTCAGATGTGCAACGCAGTGAACAGACTGGAAACTGGGGTTGCACTTGGGCCTGAACATTTCTTTTCGGTATTCACTCAGCAGCATGGCCGCCGTCCTTTCGTGAACTCGAGACATATCACGCTGACGGTACAGGGATGTCGTTTAAAAGTCTTTCCCTAAGCTTGAATGCCACGTTCACCAGACTGATGAGGACCGGCACTTCGAGGAGAGGACCAATGACCGTAGTAAACGCTTCTCCCGAGTTGATGCCGAACACCGCTATGGCGACTGCAATAGCGAGTTCAAAATTGTTGCTGGCTGCCGTGAAGGATAAGGTGACGGTCTTCCGATAATCACCGCTGATTTTGAATCCCATCCAGAAGCTTGCCAGAAACATCACCACGAAATAGACGCACAATGGGATAGCTATCCTCACCACGTCCAGCGGGATCGCGAGAATCAAATTGCCCTTGAGGCTGAACATAACGACAATGGTGAACAGCAAAGCTATAAGGGTGATAGGGCTTACCATCGGAATGAAAGTACGTTCATACCATGCTTTGCCTTTGATCTTCAGCATGGTAAACCTTGTGATGACGCCTCCAATGAACGGTATACCAAGATAGATGAAGACGCTCTCCGCGATCTGCCTCATGCTAACTTGCACAATGCTACCGCTTAAACCGAACAGCGGCGGGAGTACAGTAATAAAAAACCAAGCGTAGACACTGAAAAAGACGACCTGAAAGATACTGTTGAACGCAACCAGACCTGCGCAGTATTCGGTGTCTCCTTCGGCCAGTTCGTTCCACACGATGACCATAGCGATACATCGAGCAAGGCCTATCAAGATCAGGCCGACCATGTATTCCGGACGATCATGCAGGAGCAGTATCGCGAGAAGAAACATGAAGATAGGCCCGATAATCCAGTTCTGAATCGAAGAGAGCGCCAGGACTTTCCAGTCGCGAAATACGCTTCCCATTTCCTCATATTTCACCTTGGCCAAAGGGGGATACATCATCAATATGAGACCCACGGCAATAGGAATGGACGTGGTTCCTACCTGCAGGCCTGAAATTACTTGCGTGACTGACGGCGCGAGATAGCCGATCCCCACTCCTATTGCCATTGCGACGAATATAATCAGAGTTAGATATCTGTCCAAAAGGGAAAGTTTCTTTTCTGTCCTGTCCATGTTTATTTTCTCTCACTGGAATTCGGAAAAGCCGTTCGTCATATGATAGACCCCGTTGGACCGGAAACAGGGCGCCCAGACGATGTCATTTCCTTAAACTCGTTTCTTACTTGCTCTCGTCCTGACATGAGGCTGCTTCGGCAATCCACGACTTGAGTTTGGTTTCGGACGGGATGGTTCCCATGCAGACTACCTTGTTGTTGATTATTAACGCGGGCATTTGAAGGAATCCGTACCGGGCAATCTCCTCGATGTCGGTGACATGCTCGACCGACGCGGGTAGACCCATGGAATTGAGCACTCCCATCACGGTTTGCACCATCCGATCACATTGGGAACAGCCCGGCCCCAGAGCCGTTATTCGCAAAGGCCCATGAGATGGGGTTTCATGCGGCCGGCCAAGGAATTTCCGAAACTCCCGAATAAGCGCCTCACCATAAACTTCACGACTGGAGGCCGGTATATAATTCTTCTCTCGGAGACGATTCAGCAATTCCTGTTGAACCTCTCCATCGGATTTTTCTCCATGTGTCAATGCCACTTCCTCGATAGCGCTTTTCAGGCCGATCAGCCCGACCTCGAAGTCCGCGACTCGAATTCTCAAATAGTCATCTTGTGACATCAAGCTTTCTCCTGAGGCTGTGCAAGCCAAGACCCGGCCCGGAAAATTCGAAAGGTCGGTCATTTCATCTGATCAAGGCTCACATTTCTTATCACCTTATGAATCGAACAGAGATTGCCCGGCCGGAGTTGATAGCGCAGATTCACTTCGATTACTGCATTTCTCAAGTCTGGCGGCAGTGGCATCTCGAAAGTCTCCTCCTTGGGGGCAAAAGGCTGGATACTTGTGTCCCGTATAAGCCCCAGCTTATTCGCGGCGCCGAGGACCATCTGCGTTGAACGAGAATCGGTCGATTGCGGCATGTAAGCTCTCGAAGTCTCAAATATCTTCTTGCCTTCCGGCGTGCTCGCGGTCACGTCCAGGACCACCTGTTTTCTCGACGGTCAGCCATCAGGGATGCGGTGCCCGGCTTTGTTCGTTATCTTCGTTTTGATGACCACCATCGGGAAGAACGTCTTCTCGTCCGGATGAAACGTGTAAGCCAGTGTCTGGACCTCCATGGGTAGCGATTCCCGGAGTCGGGCCGACAATTCCTCTTTTTGATTGAAGTCCGGAGGCATGTGGTGGTCTCGGCCCTTCATGTGGCAATCCTGACAGCTTTGGGAGCCGCCTGATGGTATATAGGCATGGAGATAACTACCGTAGAGTGTCGCACATTGAACGGGAATGTCGGGATTATCCAAAACCGGGCCCAGTCCGTGGCATTGGCCGCACAGCAACGAGCTTTTGAGAAGGGGGCTACCCTTTATCGGGGGGCCCTCATGATCAGCCTCGTCCTTGTTGCCGTACACCACGTTTTTCTCCGGACGGCCGTGCACAACCGCCTTTTCATTGTGACACACCAGACAACCAATGTTCAGCTTTCGTATCAAGGCTTTGTCATCTCTTAGCACTGCCTTCGCGATCTCTCCTGCCACAGCGTCAGTCCCGTACTTAATCTGAGGGAAATGACACTTGAAGCATGGAAAGTCACGCTTGATCGCCTGTTCGGGAGGCTTACCCAGCTTGGCAATTCTCTTGAGATATGCGCTCAAAAGCATCTCGTCGTCGAGCCCTATCAAGGGCCGGGCATGGTGAGACTTTTCCCACTGCCCATATGTTTTTTCGTGGCAGTCCTTGCAACTGGACGAATCAAACATGGCTATCAATTCGTCCAGTGTGGAAGCCTGAGTAGGTGTCTCTCCGCGCACAGTAGCGCCGCTGAAAATTAGTACAAACAGTAATGAAATCGCGAGCGTGCATTTCCGATACGTACTACTCGGGCAAATCAACATGGTACAGGTCCTTTCATTATTTCACTGTAACAGGGCAGACCAATTAGTCTGCGGCAACGCAGTGAACAGACAGGAAACTGAGATTGCATCTGGGTAAGAGTATTTCCTTCTTGTATCCTTTTAGCAACATGATTTCCCCTTAATGCGCGATGTCCCAAATGCTTTTTCGTACGGTTGACCCAGGAATTTCTTAAACTCCCTGAGAAACGCCTTACCATATTCTTTTCTCCCGCGATCCGCGATGTAATTCTTCTCAGACAATTTCTCCAGAAGGGCATCCTGGATTTCTCCATCCAGGCTCCCCGCGTGAGACTGGGCAATTTCTTCAATTGCCTCTTTCAGTCCCGTGAGACGGATCTTACCCTCCCCAACCCCAATTGAGTAGCATCGTCGGCCACTTTCAAGTTCCACCATCCATAAAGCTAAAATGCGAATCCAATACCGGGAGCCAGTGCTCCTGCGGCAATGTAAATGCCCACACCCGCGAGAAGCGCGCCCGCGGCCTTCTTGAGCACGAGGTTTGCGGCATGCATTCGCGTGGAACCAATCAGATGCTTGGCAGCGCCCGCGGAAGTCCCCACCGCGAGAATCAGCAGGCAATGACCGATGCCGTAGAAAAGCATCATGATGCCGCCGAAGACGGCACCTTTGAGCGGGATGACGCTTACGATAAGCAGAAGTGCGGGGCCTGTACACGGAAGCGATACAAGGCCAAACATGAATCCGAACAGAGCGGCTCCGAGGAACCCTGTGTATTTGGGCAGCTTGTCCTGAGAAATGGGAAGCTGTATGTGGAAAATGTCCATGAAGTGAAGGCCCAGCAGCACACAGATTGCAGCCACAACGTAAATCATGTAATCGGACTGCAAGAAGGGAGCAGCCGCTAACCCCACTGTGAAGAGGACAGCCAGTTCAACGCTGAAGCCGACAATAAAGACCAGCGTGAACAGAAAGGATTTCCACGCGGTCATCTCTTCGTCCATGCCGCCGATGAAGCCGATCAGCAGTGGCACCATCACGATAACACAGGGATTCATGGCTGTGAGTGCCCCGCCCACAAACGACCCTCCAGCCGCGAGCCAAATACTACCGGAAGAAATCCACTGCTGAATCACGACAAAGATTGATTCCATGTGCCCATCCTCCGATTCGTTTCCCGAGCCCCGCACATTCTTGCGGTCCGATCTCTCTTAGCATCATTATTCTTACCCGACCAACTAACCGATGCATCAAGGTTCCAGTTTGCAGACACCCGAAATTGCATCGGCGACCGTCATCGCACATTGTCGGGCTGAATAGGCAGCACCGGTGGCAAGGTCGGTCGAGAACTCACTTCAGGGGCAGGCACTCGCGTTTGCGGCGTCGCCGCGGGCACGCCCATCTTGGCGAAGACCTGCGCGATTTGCTCTCGCTCGAGGGTCCCTTCATTCCTGAAGAACTCCTTGCCGTCAGGCGTAAGGAAGACCTGAGTGGGCATCATTCTGATATTAAAATTCCTGACCAGGTCTTTGTTGGCGTCCATATCCACGGTTGTAACAATTGCTTTTCCCGCATATGTTCTTGCCATGTCTTCAAGAATGGGCTTCATGTATTTGCAGGGTATGCACCAACCTCGTCCGAACTCCAAGAGGACCGGCACACGCTTTGCCATGAGGGCCTGCATATTGATTCTTGGCTCCGCAGCGGTATTTGTTGAAAGGACTGTCAATGAACCCGTTATGAGGCCCAAGACTACGACGAGACACAGCCTTCTCATTAAGAAATCCTCCTCATTTTTGTCGCATCTGTTTCTCTTATATTATTTTCAAATGAGCCTCTTCGCACGGCGACAATACAAACGGTCCGGAATAGTGCCTCATCCACATCTTGGAGATTACGAATCGCCGGCGATCTTTTGAGGCAACTTCAAGCCGAAAGCCAATTGAGAATCTCTGTTTCTTTGGGCACCTTGCCGGCAACCTTAACTTCGCCGTTGACTACCAGCGCCGGTGTCATGAACACTCCGTACCGAGCGAATACTTTCAGGTCCTCCACTTTGCTCACTTCGGCATCGATGCCGTGCTTGCTCACCAGATCTTTGACCGTTTCTTCCAGTTTGTTGCATTTGGCGCATCCCACGCCAAGGATTTCCACCTTCATTGCGTCCTCCCGGTTTTGCTTGGATCAGAGTACTATGTTGAACAGATACCCTACGAAAATGATTCCAACCGTGACCACACCGATAAAGACCCCTATCAACCGCGGCTTGAGCACCTTACGCAAGATTATGGCTTCAGGAGTGGAAATGGCGATCACGGCCATCATGAACGCCAGAACCGTACCGAATGCCGCTCCCTTTGAAAGCAGGGCTTGCACTACAGGGATAATGCCCGCGGCATTGCTATACATCGGTATCCCGATTATCACTGCTACCGGCACGGCCCACCAAGCTTCCTTTCCCATGATCCCGGCAAGGAAATTTTCAGGCACGTATCCGTGGATACCCGCTCCTACCGCAATGCCTATTGTGACGTAGGGCCAAACCTTGAGCACGATTTCCTTCACCGCATCTATTCCGAACTGCACTCTATCGTCCCAGTCCATGTGCTCATCTTCAATTCTAAGTTGCGAAGCCTCGGGTTTACTGGAAGTCAGTTCAAGCACCCAGTCTTCGAGATGTCTTTCCATACGCAGACGGCTAATTACGAAGCCGGTAACGAGGGCTATGAAGAGTCCCGTTCCCATGTACAAAGCTGCCACCTGCCACCCGAATAGACCAAACAGGAGCACCAGGGCTACCTCATTGACCATGGGGGCGGAGACAAGAAACGAAAAAGTTACACCCAGAGGTACTCCGGCCGTAAGGAAACCCATGAACAAAGGAACTGCGGAACACGAGCAAAATGGAGTCACGACGCCCAACAATGCGGCCAAAACATGTCCCGCGGACTCCCGACTTCCCGCCAGAATTTTCCGCGTCCGCTCCGGCGTGAAGTATGACCTTATGATTCCTACGCCAAACACTATAAGGGTGAGGAGCAGCAACACCTTGGGGACTTCGAAGATGAAAAACTCGACCGTGGACCCAAGATGCGTGCCTTCCCGAAGAGGCAGCACGTGATACGTAATCAAACGAGAGAAGGACGACAAATTGCCATACACCAGCCACCATGCCGCCAGCAGGACCGCCCCGGAGAACAGATACATAATCTTCGACCGAAAGGAATTGGTCCAAAAAGGCACGCTAGTCGCCTGCGGTCCGAATTCAGCTTCTGCGCCGGTCCCCAGGAGAGCAGGAGGCTCGGTCGCGCGAGAATCACTCCCGGTAGCCATGTATTCTTGCTTACTATTTGACTGAATAGTCAATGTCGTCTCCAATTCACTTTTTCCCGCCGATTCTTCTAGGATCGTTTTCCAAAGGAATAGTCGCGATTCATCCGGTCATGATTGCCCGCTGTTCGTCGAGCTTGTCGAGGACAACCCTTCCTACACAACCGGCGAAATCGACCGCGCAAGGCATGGTGAGACTGTACATGACCTTAAGCCCTTCTTTGCGATCAGCCACTAGGCCATGACGCCTGAGTACGGATAGATGCTTTGAAACATTGGAGATGTCTGTTCCGACGTAATCGACTATCTCACAAACACACTTTTCGCCACCTGCGAGCATTTCGATGATGCCGAGACGGATGGGGTGGCCCATGGCTTTGAACACATCGGCTTTTATTTTTAGTCGCTCTTTCTCTTGCGGGTTCATGTTATCCCACTATTTGATCAGATGGTCAAATAGTAAGATACTCGTTCGAACATGTCAAGAACTTTTTCCACTCCACAAATCAGCTTTCTACCGCCAATCGAAGCGTTCCTTCCGCAATACCGGCCGGTTTGTCACCGGAAGCTCTCGACGGTTTCCAAGAAATTGCATGCAGGGAGTTGCAAAAAAAGGGCACGGGGTGCAATTACTTAGATAAGGCAACGGGCAATGGACAATGGCCGAGTAATTCCGTTGAATATCAGAGTATCAAATTAAGTTGAGCCGGGGACCGGCCAAGAAAAAGGGAACCATTTAGGCCGCGATGTTACAAAAGTAGAAAGGTCATACCCGACTTGCGGGGAATGGCAACGCCACTCGGGGGGAAGTTCCATCTGATAGATAAACGACTGTAGGCGAAACGCGGGGGATTTTCTCCGAACGTATCAACTTTAATTCAGAGAAGGAGGAAGAATTATGAGTAGAATTGGTGAGTTGTATCAAACGGCGGATTGGAAGGCAGAGAAGCATGTTCCGGTCATCGAATGCCCCGATCAGGTTGGCGCGGATGAAATGTTCGATGTGTTCGTATCACTTGGAAAGGAAATCGCACATCCGAACACTACCGAGCACCATATTAGGTGGATACAGCTCTTTTTTAAACCGGACGGAGACAAATTCGCATATCAAGTCGGAAACTTCGAGTTTACGGCCCACGGCGAATCGGTAGAAGGTCCAAATACGGGCCCTGTCTACACTCACCACAGCGCCGGGTCTAGACTGAAGCTGAAGAAGTCAGGCGAACTCCTGGCCGCGGCATATTGTAACATCCACGGGTTCTGGGAGAGTTCCAAGAGGATTACTATAAAGTAAAACTTAATAGTTTATAACAAATCTATTGATAATAAATTACTTTTTGACATCACAAGCTCGTTGTGCTATTGTGCTTGCCAGCAGTTTTATCTCAGGAGCCGATCCAAAGGGATTTTCCCAAGAAACCTCACTGCCCGCCTGAAAACATCTTGTTCAAGACTCTCGGGCGGGCCGTGCAGCAAAGTGAGGTCATTATGAAATTTGCTGTGCAGGCCGCTGTTATTTTTGCATTTATCTCTATGATTCTTGCCGGGCAAGCCTCGGCTCAGGCCGGGGCCGAGGGACTCAACATCATTGGCGTGCAGCCATCCCACGACCTCAAGCACATAAAGATCAAATTCAGCGGACAAGTCGGTCGTCATACAGCGTATGTGGTGGAAAGACCGTACCGACTGGTGATGGATTTCGAGGCGACGGGATTGGGAAAAGTCCCTCCCAGGATCAAGGTGGATCGTGGTCCGATAAGGGAAATACGATTGGGATCCACCAGCTCGCGCGCTCGCGTGGTGGTGGACTTCGGTGAGAACCCGGTGCCTCCGTTCAATCTGTCCACACACCAAGAACTGGTTGTAGTTACGTTGGGAAAAACTGAGCCGGCCCTTGGCAGATCGGACACATCGCCGGAACCCATCTTGTCGGTCCCGCCTCCCATCTCCGGGAGCGTGGCTTCCCCTGGAGCTGTTCCAGCGGACCATGTACGATCAGCAAAGGCGGATTCACTACTCTCGGTTAAGGGCGCGGGAATAACGGATGACTTGATTTTTGTGGAACTTGCGGATCGACGTGATCCGAGGCGGATCTACCGGCTTGTTGTGGATTTCGATTACCAAAGTCTTCGATTACGGAAAGCGACTCTGAGCGATTCGCAAGGCAATCTGAAGCGATTCGATTTTGCATCGGATGTCGCGCCCGCGGTGGCTCCACGCGAAATTTCCAATTTGTCGGCAGGTCCACGCAAAACTTGGGCGGCGGCCGCATCCGGTTCGCACGCCAGGCATGTGCCAAAATCCGGCAGCCAGTGGAGTGGCTCCGGCACGAATCCGGTCCAACCCACCGTGATTCAGAAAAGGCCGGTTAACCAGGAAAAGGCGCCGGCACTGAGAGCAAATCAGGCAAGGTAAATCGAAATTTCAGTCTGTTGCGGAGAAAAACCCGATCCAAGAAAGGGGGCGCCCCGTCCCGCGCAGAACGCGGGACCATGAGCCCCCGCAGGAAATTGCTCCCCTTCATCCACAATTAAGTGACCGGGGACGCCGGTCGCTGCTGGAGTAAAACCCTGGATTTCTGTTTCCGCCGGAATGACGGGAACGACAATCTACCGAATCCGAAATCCAAACTGCCCCACTACTAAAACTTCTTGTCTTGACCCCCTTAAGCCGGTACGTTAGTGCTGTTCCTGTTATTATCAGTATCAGACCAGTTCCTGCTCATCGTGGTTTAATCGTTTATGAGGAGGAAACCATGCGCTACCCGGACATCAATTTTGAGTCTTTTTTCACCTGGGCGAACAGGCCCAGGATCATGTATTCACCCGGCCTCAGGAGAGAATTGGGATACGAGATGGCCCAATTGGGTGCGACCAAGGTAGTGATGTTCACGGATGAAGGCTTGGTCAAAGCCGGCGTGGCCGACGCTGTGGCTGAAGAGGTCAAGAATTCGGCCCTGAAACTGGTGGGCACATTCGACGAAATACTTCAGGACGCTCGGATCGAAAATATAAACGAAGGGGCTGAATTTTATAGAAAAACTGGCGCGGACGCCATGGTGGCGGTGGGAGGCGGCAGCGTCATGGATACTGCCAAGGCGGTGAACATTTTGGTGGGTTCCGGAGAAAAAGATTTTCGACCGCTGGCCGAGCAGGCCGGCTTATGGGAGGGAGCTCAGCCGCTGCCGCCGCATGTGGCCTTTCCGACAACCGCCGGGACCGGTTGCGAAGTGACCACTGCCATGGTGGTCCTGGACACCGAAGCCAGGGCAAAGCTGCAAGTCACGCATCCGTACTGTAATTCCGACATCGCCATGCTCGATCCTGAGCTCACGGTAAGGCTCCCGCCGAAAATAACGGCATCCACAGGAATGGATGCTCTGACTCATGCCATTGAAGGAATCACATCTACCGGGGCGCAGCCGATATCAGACGCTCTGGGCCTTCACGCCGTAAGGCTGATTTTCAAGTATCTGCCTCTGGCGGTCAAGGAACCCGACAATATAGACGCACGCGGGAACATGCTTATTGCCGGCACATTGGCCGGCATGTGCTTTGTGAACACCATGCTGGGCGCCGCGCATGCCACAGCCCATGCGCTTGGCGCTTTTTACGGTGTCCCTCATGGTTTTGCCAACGCGATCATGCTCCCTGTTGTTATGGATTTCAATTCTGAGCATTCGCCCGAAAGATATATGATGATAGCGGACGCCATGGGTTTGGACGTGGCCGGAAAAGGACCTCTGCAAGCAGCCAAAGAAGCTGTCGAAGCCGTCATAAGGCTGAAATCGGAGATCGGTCTCACCGAAACTTTGAAGGATTTCAACGTGCCCGCTGATCCGGAAAAACTTATGCCGATGGTAGAACTGGCCGGTACGGATGGACAAATAAGCTACAACCCGCGATATTTGGAGGAGGAAGACATATTAGGTCTCTATATGAAGGCTATCCAATAACCAAGGAGTTCGAAATGGAATACTGGAAAGATGAAACGGAGCCGATAAAAGCCTTCCTGAAGCTTTTTGAAAACGCTTCTAAGGATGAAGAACTCAACTCCGGTCTGAAGAAAGTCAACCAGCTTATTTGGTTCGACTACACGGAAGACGGACCCAACTGCTCCTTTAACGTGGATTGCAGAGGCGGGGAAATCAAAGTCGCAGCGGGCAAGCCGGAAGGAAAGCCGGACCTGGTGATGAGTCTTTCCGCGGATGATGCGCACAGGTCGTGGTCCAATAAGCTCAATCCTGTGATGGCCATCACACGTAAGAAGATAAGGGTCAAAGGGTCCGCTACGGGCCTGCTTAAACTGGCGCCCAAGCTGAAAAAAGTTGCTGTTATTTATGAAAAGACACTCAAGGAGCTGGGCTGGGAAGATAAAATAATGAAATGAGCCACGATGGAGGTGATAAAGCGTGCACGGCAACACCGGCAAGATCCTGAATGTGAACCTCATCGCGGGAGAAATCCGCGTCGCGACGCTGCCCGAAGAGTATTATCGCGCGTACATCGGAGGAAGCGGCTTGGCCGCCAAAGTGTTTTGGGAACTCGGTGATCTCAATGCGGACCCGTTGTCACCCGAGGCAATGCTTATCTTTATGAACGGCCCATTTGCCGGGTTAAAGCTTTCCGGAGCAAGCAGGAACAGCGTTGCCGGACGATCACCGCTGACCGGCTGCTGGGGCGATTCGTCATGTGGGGGCTATTTCGCTCCAGAACTTAGATATGCCGGTTACGACGGTATAGTCATTACCGGAAAAGCGAACGCGCCATCGATGCTCGTCATAGAGGACGACGAAGTACGAGTTGTTTCTGCGGCCGAGTATTGGGGCAAGGGGATCGAGGAGGTAACCCGACGCATTAAACAGCGTTACGGGAAAAGTTATCGCACTTTGGCCATCGGCCCTGCCGGCGAAAACCTCGTAAAATATGCTCTCATCTTGAATGAAGGTCACCATGCGTTCGGCCGTGCAGGTTTTGGAGCCGTGATGGGCTCTAAGAACCTGAAGGCAATTGTGGTGAAAGCCAAGAATCGGGACATGAGCATAGCGGAACCCAAAAAGTACGAGGCCTTGCGAAAAGAGCTCAATTCCAAGATTAAGGACGCTCTTGCATCGCAAGTGATGCATGAAAACGGTACCGCGGCCAACCTCGAGGGCGGTGTCTATACCGGCGACGTTCCGATCAGAAATTTTACTTCCAACTTCTGGGCTGAGATGGGAGAAGCGCTCACCGGCGGAACTCTTACGGAGAGGTTCTTGACGAAGCAGGGCGCTTGCGCGTTTTGCGCCATCGCATGCAAAAGAGTAGTGAAAGTGGAAGAAGGTCCTTTTGCAGTCTCCGAGGGTCCGGGCCCCGAGTATGAAACTATAGTGGCCCTGGGTTCGCTTGTGGGTTCAATGGACCTGGCCGCCGCGTGCAAGGCTGGTCGTGTCTGCAATGACCTTGGTCTGGACACAATCTCTGCGGGTGGGACCATAGCCTGGGCCATGGAAGCGTTTGACAGGGGAGACATCAGCTTGGAGGACACCGGCGGTGTGGAGATGCGATGGGGCGACATGGAAACCGTAATTAATACCGTCCTCCCGAGCATAGCCAGGAAAGAGGGAAAACTGGGAGCGCTCCTGGCTGACGGAAGTGTTGCCGCTGCGAAGAGAATCGGAAAGAGATCTATTGAATACACTGCTCACAGCAAGGGGCTCGAGGCGCCCATGCACGATCCGAGAGGCGGAGGTCACGGCCTAGCGCTAACCTATGCCGTAAGTCCCAGAGGCGCTTGCCATGTAGCGACCCCCATGCTGTTCATGGAGATGGGGGCCTGTTACTACCCGGAGATCGGTTTTGAGTATGAGCTTGAGCCCATGACCGACAAAAATAAACCCGAGGCCGCGGTAACGGCTGTTGAGCTGGGAAGTATCGAGAATAGCGCGTGTTTATGTCAGTTCGCGGACCGCGAGATCTCCATTCCCGAGTGGGTTGACCTTTTCAATGTTGTGGCCGGATACGGATGGGATATGAACGAAATGATGCGGTCGGGAAGGCGGGTCTTCTACATCAAGAGGCTCATGAACCACGTGTACGGACTCAAAGCGGCGGACGACAACCTGACCTCAAGGATGATGGAACCCGCCCGAGATGGTGAGCCCAAGGGGATAGAGATCAACTTTACCGGAATGAAGGAGAAATTCTACAGCCTGATAGATATCGATCCGGAACGAGGAATACCTACCAGACGAATACTCGAAGAATACGGAATGTCCGAGGAAGCGAAACGCGTTTGGTAGGGGACCCGCCTATGAGCCGGAAAATGCTTTATGAAAATCAGAATCATACCCATAGGACTTATCAAGAGATTTGCAGATGAGCGGGAAATCGAGGTCGAAGCGGGCCTCACGTCTCGAAAGCTGATAGCTGATCTCGGTATCCCCGCGGAGCTGAAGATGGTTTCCTTTGTTAACGGAACGAGAATAGATCTGGACAACGAGCTTCGCGACGGGGATGAGGTCAGGCTGGTTACGCTCGTCACGGGAGGGTAACGCAGCGTCTCCGAGCCACGTTGATCGCCATATGTCTTTGCTCACACCTGAATCTGAATTATGATTATATCAACGAATTGATAGGTACAGCGCCGAAAACCGCTGTAAGGAAGGAAGTCGGAAGATGATGAGAACACGAATAACCTACATTGCGCTCGGTTTCGCGATGGCGTGCTTTGTGTTGCTTTCTGTCGCTGTGGCGGGCTCCGACGAGGACTCCGTAAAAGCTGCGTACAATGATTGGACGAAAGCGATAACCGGAGGTTCTCCCGACCCTGTCCTGAAACTGTACGATGACAAAGCAGTTTTGCTGCCCACCTTCGGTCCCAAGCCGCTTGTGGGACACGCTCAGCTTCGAGGGTACTTCGTGAAGTTCACTGCGCTTCCGAACCTCAAGGTGAATACGAATGAATCGATCGTTCGTATTTTCGGCGACACCGCAATCAACAGCGGCCTTTACACTTTTAGCTACGACGAGGACGGCGAGGTCGTAGTCGTTCCGGCTCGATTCAGCTTTACGTACAGAAAAGATGGCGACAAATGGAAGATCGTTAATCATCATTCGTCAGTAGTGCCTCCCTCGATGGAATGACAGACGTTGCAGCAGAAACGGGGACACCCGGCGCGACTGAGGCTAAGCATTGGGCGCCGGCGCTTTGTCCTAGAAGTTGACCGATCAATCCACACCCTGTAACTACGCATTGGATAGGTACAGGCGAACCTCCACACATTTACAGGCAGACCGCCAGCCGATGCACCTTTTTGAAGGTTTCCGATGACCGTTATGGGATTCCAACTTGAGTGAACCACGAATCAGAGAGACCGCAGACAGGGCATGGCGCCTGAGAGAGAAGAGCATTGCCTGTTTACATCATGCTGGCCATCTTGCTGGGCGCGGCGCTCCATGCCACATGGAATGCCTTTGTCCGTTCCGCCGCGAACAAGTTCTTTGATACGATTCTGGCGCTTCTGGGCATGGGTTTCTGGGCCGGATGCATTTTGCCGTTTGTGCCTTTCCCTGACGCGGCGAGCTGGCCTTATTTGATCGCGTCTATTCTCATTCATGTAGCGTATTTCCTCCTGGTTGTGCTCTCCTATCGTGATGCTGAACTCAGTTTTGCTTATCCGATTATGCGGGGAACGGCTCCGGCTTTCTCGGCAATTCTGGCTGCCTACCTGTTGAAGGAATCGCCTTCATTGATCGGATGGATAGGTGTCTTTCTAATCTCCTCCGGAGTCGTCGTCCTGTCACTCGACTCGTGGCGTTCCGGCTCGTTGAAACGCTCTTCTCTTTTCATCGCGCTTTCAAACGCTGGTGTAATTGTCATCTACACCCTTGTTGACGGGGTGGGGGTCCGGCTTTCCGGCTACGCATTAGGCTATATTGGATGGGCATTCTTCTCGCCTATTGTTCCAATCTTTCTCGCATTGCTCATACGATGGCGAGGCGCAGCAGCAAGCTACGTGCGACACAATCTTAAAAGAGGCATGGTAAGTGGAGCATGTATTCTTGGATCGTACGGGATTGCACTCTGGGCCATGACTCGTGCGCCTATAGCCCTCGTTGCCCCTCTGAGAGAGACATCCGTCTTGTTTGCAATGGTTATCGCGACATTGTTTCTGGGTGAAGAGATTAGTCGCTGGCGCTTCTTGTCAATTGTTACTATCAGCGCAGGAGCCATCGCGATCAAGATTTCATGACAACATCTCCTCAGAATCCCATGTGGATTCGCTTTCAAAGGAGTCAGACTGGGGGACCTTATGACAAGAAGGATTCCCCGAATTATTCCTCTTTTGAACGCAGGCTGGTATAAAGTCTCACAAAACGATTCATGGAAAGCGTTCACACGGGCGCGTGAAGAATATCCTGATGCCGATTTTGTCCCGATGAAATTCTTAGAAGGAAATTAATGGGGCACGGGATCTCGGAAAAGGCGCAATAAGAATGGGCAAGCAAAAGAAGAAACAGACCAGTTACAGAGACCTGATTATCGGGTTCGGGTGGATACTCCTCGTACTCCTTGGGATAGGTATCGTTGTTTGGCTGATGATGCCCGCGGCCGGGCACAGGGTCGTCCCGAGAAAATATCGTTTTTGGCAAACATCATGGGTCGAGTCGCCTGGATCAGGTATCCGCATCGTCGCAAACTGCGAGGCTCTACCGCATCCAAATCATGGGGTGGAGTAGCCTTTGCCCAGTCGCGGCGGCACAGGACCTGATGATGATTGAGTCGATGGCTTGACGTGGCCATCTAGGAGTTCTTGAAGGGGGTCTGGGGGGAACGTCTTGCAAGAAGTTCTCCCCAGAAGCCTTTTTCACCATTCAGGGCGGAATTCTTCCAGCCAGCATAAGAGGGCCAAGATCGTCCAAATCTGGCGGTTGTTGTCTTTTTTCCCTTCCAGATGTTCGTCGAGCAATCGTCGGCAGTAGTCTTCGTTTAAGATGCCGGTGGCTCGAATCCTCTCGGGTCTGAAGTGATCCAGAAGCATCGGTTTGAGTTCGCGCCTGATCCAGAAGGGAAGGGGAGGTGTGAAGCCTTTCTTCTTGCCCTTACGTATCGCCGGCGGCAGAAGATTTCGGACCGCTCTCCGAAGGAGACGCTTGGTCTGTAAACCGCTGGATTTGATCTGAGGCGGAATTACAGCGACTCGCTCCAACAATTCGTGATCCAGAAGCGGCACTC
>DATJPW010000395.1:0-17518 GCA_035506215.1 Desulfomonilaceae bacterium | reverse complement strand
TAAAGCGTGGCGTAGTGGAGGCACCAACCTCTTTCTGCTTGAAGCCGACCAGTTTATCGGCCTTCTGAGAAAGTGCTTGGCCGGGCGTTAAATACAACAATTAAGCAATTTGCCTGGTCGTTTAATTGGTGCTATTATCAGTACTATTAAAAGACCACATGAGGGGAAATTATGCCAACATCCACTAAATTTTCGGAAGACATCGTTCCTCTGAGCGATATGAAAGTCAATCCCAGTCGAATTGTTAGGCAGCTTGGCAAAACTCACCGACCAGTCCTTTTGACCAACAGAGGTCGAGGCGTCGCCGTTGTACAGTCACTCAAGGATTATGAAACGCAAACGGAAGAGCAGGCGTTTCTGCGTGGCGTCGTTCAAGGATTGATGGACCTCGAAGAGGGGCGGGAAATGAGTCTCGCAGACGTGAAGAAACATCTTGGCTTGATCTGAAACGATGCCCCGGAAGTATACAATCACGTTTGCCGTCTCCGCGGTGAAAGATCTTGAAGAAATCCGGGCTTGGTGCGCGGATCAGCAGATTCCTGAAGTATCCGAACGTTTGCTAAGTGAGGTCATTTCTCGCGTGGAAAGGCTCGCCGAGTTTCCCAATAGCGACCGCATTGTGCCGGAATTTGGCATCGCTCAGTTACGCGAAATCATACATCCTCCATTTCGCGTAGTTTATCGGGTCGATAAATTTCGTGTGCGTATCGTGCGAGTTTGGCGCAGTGAAAGACTTCTGAAGATGCCTTAGACTCGTCGGCACCAGAAAGTCCGAGCTGCGCTTACCCGCAAAATTTCACCCAGCAAGGTGAAGGCCGCTTTCCGGGCTATATGGTGATCGTACCTATGCGATTCACTTTGCGTCAGCCGACATGTCCACAATCGGTTGGGTGCCCGCGGTACTAAGTTTCTTCACGTCTTTGGCGTTCAGATCGAATTTCCGTAAGTCTACCATCCTAATGGTCTGATCGTCATAGGTTTTGTAATAATAACGGAGAGTCTGCGGGTCACGGGCCACGGTAACCTGCGTGTAGTCCGAATGAATAACTCCTTTTTCGACCTCGCGCGCGACACCCACCGGTATGTCGAAATTGTTAAGGATGTGAAATACATGCAGAACGCCTTGCTCCGAGTTCGGCGAGGGCATGGCTGTCGCGCCGAAAACGGACACACGCACAAATCGAGACGGCGGGCTGAAGTCACCCGGAAGCCCCAGCATACCGCTTCCTTGTCCCAACGGCTGCAATTTCAGACCATCTATCTGCACCGGCGGAACGTTGCGAGGGTTGAGGGCAATGTAATTGCGCAGATTTGTGATGTGCCAGTCAAAGGCCGGTGAGTTCGTCAGGACGCCAAGAGGATTGTCATGAACCTTGAGCTTTCCATCGACCGGTTCGATCACGATGCTGGCTCCAGTGCTGTCATAAACAACATAGTGAAAAGGAGGAGCTTCCGGCCCCCAACCTTCCAGAACAGTCGGCACGATGACGCCCTCGCCATTCTGAATGGCGCTGCGCACTTCACCGACAGTTGCAAATTGCGTTAGTATCCAGTTCGGAAAGTCGACAGGCGATAGCGCTTTGGCGCGATTGTCGTTGGTGATCTCTGCGTATTTGGCAAAAGTCGGAAAGTAAAATGACCCAATCGCGAGACCCTTTTCGTTCATGCCGTCGGAAATCGCTACATCCTTGAACGTGATCGCGCCCACGGCCGCATATTTTGATTTGTACTTCATCCCCGGACCACCCGGCGCTTTGCCGACAAACTCGTAGCCTCGAGGAACAATCGCGATCATCGACTCGACAACTATGCCGAACTCAAGCGTGCGGCCATGAACGATGGAGCCGTCGGCATTACGCAACATAATACCTGTGCAGGCTTGTGCCGATGGTTGAAAAAAGGAAAACGCCAGAGCAAAGAATAGGAAAAGAATTAACAAATAGCAGCTCGAAGTCCTTGGAAACATGGTCACGCCCCCCTTATTCATGAATCATGCCGTCCCACCATCCTACCGATGAGACGAAAATAACCCTTCTACTTAAGTATGTCCGCCCCTCGGTCCGCATGTCAATCATAATCACCCGCTGACTCTTTCCAATGGCTTTCAATAATTCGAGCGTCATGATGTATAATGTGTCGGAACGAACTTTACGGGAGTCATTATGGAAGGCATTCAATTTGTAACCAACGACAAAGGCGAAAAGGTTGCTGTGCAGATTGATCTACGTAAATATGGCGATCTTTGGGAAGATGTTTTCGACACACTGACAGCCCGCAAGCGTGCAAAAGAGCCGAGAGAGTCCCTGGACTCTGTCAAAGAGCGACTAATCAAGCAAAAGAAACTGAATGCCTGATTACTCCATAACTTTTTCACGGTCCGCAAGAAAAGAATTAGAATCTCTAGATGCGCCTGCCGTACAGAGAATCTTCCCAAAGATAGAAGCACTCGCAAAAAGACCGCGTCCGGAAAGGTGCCGCAAGCTTCGTGGAGAAAAGAATTTGTGGCGTATCCGAGTGGGTGATTATCGAGTGATTTATGCCATCTATGATGACGAGCTACTTGTGGACATCATAGCCATTCGACATCGCAGCGACGCTTACGAATAACTACGTGAGTCTTCTCTTTACTCTATTCAGTGTGTTACGAAAACGTTGGGTAAGTTGGCGTTGCAGCCTGCGGAACAAGAAATGAAACGAGACGCCTCCAGTCGCACAGCAGAGTTCATGGCCCTATTCCGAGCACTTGAATCACTCTTGCCTCCTAACAAGCGCCTATTCTATGATCCTTTTGCACAACATTGCCTCACACAGCGACTTTATTTCATCTGGACCCTTGCGAGAATACGGGGCATCCACAGCCTTATCACAAGAATTATAGATAACAGGTGGCCAGGGGCTCGCACATCCGGTGTAGCGCGTACCCGTGCTATAGATGATGCAGCCTGCCAAGCCCTTAAGCGAGAGATACAGCAAGTAGCGCTCCTCGGCGCTGGGTTTGATTCCAGAGCTTATCGCCTTCCGGGAATGGAAAAAGTGACAGTTTACGAGGTCGATCATCCTGCAACTTCGGCTCGTAAACGCGAAGTGATCCAGGGTGCATTGGGAAACCTTCCAAAGAACGTTCGGTATATTGGAATCGATTTCAACAGGAACGACCTTGAACTCGAACTGAAAAATGCGGGATACAAGGCGACATTGCCGACTCTCTTCGCGTGGGAAGGAGTGACAAACTACCTAACACCTGAAGCGGTCGATTCAACTCTCCGTTGGTGCTCCGGAGCCGCCCCAACAAGCCAACTTGTCTTCACTTATATTGATCGGGAAGTGCTTTCTAATCCGAGCTCATTGTACGGCACGGAAAAGATCGTACAAATGCTACAGAACGTGGAGGAAAGATGGACGTTCGGACTGGAACCTGCGAGACTCGTATCATATCTGGAAGAAAGAGGGTTCAAACTGGAAAGTGATCTCAATGCGACTCAATATCGAGAACAATGTTTCAAAGATGTCAGCTCAAGAATGAAAGGCTATGAGTTCTACCGGGTGGCAGTGGCTTCTGTAATATGAGGCTATGGAGCCAGACCGCAATTTACCTATTTTTCAAGCCGCAGCGCAAACAGTATGATATCCTTGTAATTGCAAAGAAAAAAAGAAGAGAGGACTCTATGACACAAGAGCGCCTGGGCATTCCGAAGAATTTGATTAAAGAGTTTTGCCGAAAGCACCACATCAGGAAGCTGTCTATCTTCGGTTCGTATTTGCGCGAGGATTTCGGGCCTGAGAGCGATATAGACTTCCTTGTCGAGTTCGATCCCGATCACATACCGGGTCTGCTGGAAATTGCCGGCATGGAAATCGAGCTCTCCGAGAGGCTGGGCCGGAAAGTGGATTTGAGGACTGCTCAGGACCTAAGCCGATATTTTCGCGATGAGGTTGTTGCGCAGGCAGAGGTACAGTATGCAGAGTGATGATCTCATCCGGCTACGCCACATGCTGGATGCAGGACAGAATGCAGTCTCGTTCATAGCAAACAAGAGTCGCACTGATCTCGATGATGATTCTATGTTGGTCTTCGCTTTGATAAAAGCAATTGAGATAATCGGGGAAGCTGCCTCAAAGGTTTCTCGAAGTTCACAAGAACGTTTCAAGGAGATACCTTGGCGACAGATCGTCGGCATGCGCAATCGGCTGATCCACGCCTACGTTGACGTTAGCTTGGACATTTTGTGGCATACGGTGACCAACAACCTGCCGCCCCTGATTCAAGCTTTGGAAAGAATTATCGCCTCCGAGTGCCCCAGGTAGTAAGTATCCACTGTACAACTTTCAGATGCAAACGTGGGATATGCGCGATCTCAAGCGGGGGATGATCTAGGCCGGCACATCTTCCCATCCTTGTGACCAGGAACGATTCTTAAGGAACCCGTTCAGAGTTGCCCCGAGCCCCTTCAAGCAAGCCACCACATCAGGACGGCCTTCAAAATAGGCCTCCATGAGCGCTGTCCACCCAAAGTTGTTTTTAGCATTGACGTCCGCGCCCATAGACACCAGGAGTTTTGCCGCTTCCAGCCGACCTGCCGCGGCTGCGACCATCAGGGCGGTTTTGCCGTCATTGTCTCGGGCATCGACTTCAGCTCCTCGTTCCAGTAGAAATCGGATGATCTGGGGGCTTCCTCTGCGAGCAGCCCAGAACAAAGGCGTGCTGCCGAACTTGTTCCTCACATGCACGTTGGCGCCGAGGTCCACCAGGAGCCTGACGACATTTTCGTGACTTCTGTAGGCGGCCCAATGCAAACCGGTATTGCGGTATTTTGAATCGGTAGCGTTAACATTGGCGCCTTTTTTCAAGAGGATCTCAGCTAAATGCTTATTTCCCCATGAGGCCGCTTCAATCAGGGCATTGTCAACGTTACTGCTGACAGCGAGCACCACCGCGTCGGCCTTCAACAGCAACTCGGCCACTGCACTGTCCCCTTTGCGCAGGGCACACGTGCGGGGAGTATTGCCGGCCCTGTCAGTAACGTGTAAATCAGCGCCCCGATCGAGAAGCAATTTAACCAACCCCTCATGGCCTCCATCGCATGCCGCCATCAACGGTGTTTGCCCGGCCTTGTTGGTAGAGTTCACGCCCGCGCCGGCGTCCAACAGTAAGTCTGCTACCGAGAGCCGCCCCTTGTAGCAAGCCCAGAAAAGCGCCGAGTTCCCATAACGAGTGTCCGTAGCGCTTATCCAGGCCCCTCCTGCCAAAAGCAGCTTCACCACGTCGCCGTGACCCTGGTACGAGGCCAATGACAGAGCAGTACTTCCATATTGTTCCTCTGTAGAATTCGGATCTGCGCCGTAATGCAAGAGGAGTTCCACTACTCGAGTGTGGCCATTGAAGGCGGCCCTGCAAAGAGAGCTGCTGGAACGTCGGCCGCTGTCTTCTACTCTCGCGCCCCGATTCAATAGGAGCGTGACCAATTCGAGATCTCCCCTGTTACAGGCCGAAAGCAAAGCCGTGCTTCCATACCTGCTCCGAACGTTGGGATCAGACCCGCGATCTAACAGAGATTCGACCGCAGCTATTCCACCTCTTCGGCTGGCCCACATCAGAGGAGTGTTCAATGCAAAGTCCCGCAAGTTATAGTTCGCGCCTGCATTCAACAACAATTCCATAATAGATATGTTGCCCTGGTAAGCAGCCCAGAACAGCGCCGTAGTTCCGTATTTTCGCTCCCTAAGATTGACGTCGGCACCGGAGTCTATGAGAAGTTTCACGGCTTCGGTCTGGTTATTGGAAGCCGCCCAGAAAAGGGGAGTTTGGTCATTGCTATTCCTGGCGTTCACATGGGCGCCGCCGGCAAGCAAAGCCTTGGCTACTTCAGTGTGCCCTTTATAAGAGGCCCAAAACAGACCCGAGTTGCTATGAAGACTGGCCGCATTGACATCCACCTGCCATCGCAGGAGAAGCCTGACCACGGGAGCGGACCCTGCGCTGGCCGCATAGATCAACGCGGTTTTATCCTGTTTGTCCCGGCTGTTAATCTCCGCCCCAAGAACGAGGAGCACCTCAGCCACTCTTGCCCGTCCGGTCCCCGCGGCCACCATCAACGGCGTCAGACCTCGGATGTTCCGAGCATCGACTCTGGCGCCATAAACACACAACCGTTCCACAACGCGGGCATGTCCTTTGAATGCCGCCCAAAACAGGGGGGTCGTTCCATGATTGTTTGTTTCATTCACATTGGCGCCGCGCTCCAGGAGCAGATTCACCAATTCTATGTTGCCCGACTCGGCTGCCCAAAAAAGAGAGCTGGAACCATACCTACGATCCTTGACATTGACGTCGGCCCCGCGATCCAGCAGAAGTTCGATTATTTCGAGGTCCCAAGCTTTGACAGCAACAATCAACGGCCTGTTGCCGTTTAGGTCTTCCCGGTCGGGGTCTGCTCCGGCCTCCAGGAACAGGTCGACCAAATCAGCGCGACCTGAAGCGACCGCCATTGTCAGGGCCTCTGAGTGCTTCTCGTCTTTAGGATGCACGCGAGCGCCAAGGTTCTCGAGCAGTGTTGCGACACTCAGGTTCCCATGCCGAATTGCATACGAGAGGGGAGTGTTTCCATCTTCATCCGCGGCGTTGATGTCAGCTCCGTCGTTCACAAGTACTTCCACGATGTGAGTGTGACCCAGCGAGCATGCCCTCATCAGGGCTGTCTGCCCGTCCATCGCTGCGGCATTAACCGCAGCATCATTCTTCAACAGCAATTCGACCAATTCCGAACTTTCGCCGGCAACGGCTTGCATCAGCGCTGTGTGGCCGGACTCATCGGCAGCGTTGATATCGACTCCCTTTTCAAAGAGCAGTTTAACAATATCGACATGGCCTCCGAGCGAGGCTGCCGTCAATGGCGTGCCCTCATGAGTGCATGAGTTGATTTCCGCGCCCTCATCGAGGAGTTCTCGCACCCTGTCGATATTTCCCTGGCGCGCTGCCTGAATCAGATCTGATTGCATCGTCTTCCGTCGTACGCAGGCTTTACTTCAGAATGTGACTCGAGGTCTCTTTTCAATTCGGTCGGCTTATATAGTAGGCTTCTTGTCAATCTTCCCACACAATGAATTATTCCCGTTGCGTGCTCTGATAGTTCAAATGTTTGTCATATGATAGCATATTTATTTATTTTTTGTAGATTCAAGTTTGCGGTTGCCAAAAATTTTCACGATCTTCGCGCGATGTTGCGTAAGCCCTCGACATAACGTATAGTGGAGCGGGTCGGTCGATTATTCATAATGGTGCCATGCCAAATCTCACACCTTGATTACAAGGTTTGTAAACAGTCTAGAGGCTGACCGGAATACGAGAGACCCCTTTTGAACAAACGCGGTCTGTCAAGTTGTTGTCAGGACGGGGGATATTAGATCCGCGAGAAATGCTATAAACGAATCCGTCTTATGGCGAGCCGGATTCTCAGGGTGTAAGCCTTCTTAAAATCCATTCGAAATACCACCTTAGTAGCAGTTCTCGAAAGTAATCACGAATTCACTTATCGGTGCTCCCACGAGACGCAGGACCGGCGTGTGCAGCAATGCGACTCCGTTCAAACGAAACTTCTGAGAATCACTATAGATATACGGAGGTAGTTCATGGCTGATTTAGAACGAAAAATCCTGGTAGTCGGAGGCGGAATTAGCGGCCTCACAGCAGCGCTGGAGGCGGCAGAAGCCGGCGCGGAAGTGATCATTGTCGAAAGGAACCCTTATCTGGGTGGCAGGGTGGCACTTCTCAACCAGTATTTTCCCAAACTGTGTCCACCGACCTGCGGCCTGGAGATCAACTTCAGGCGTATCAAGCAGAATCCCGGGATCAAGCTCCACACTCTCGCGGAGGTGGAATCCATTTCCGGAAGTCCGGGCAATTACGAGGTTACAGTGCAGGTGAATCCTCGTTATGTGAACGACAACTGCACAGTATGCGGCAAATGCGGTGAGGTTTGCGAGACCGAGATCCCGAACGCGGTCAACTACGAGATGGACAAGACGAAGGCCGCATATCTGCCGCACCCGATGGCATTCCCATTCAAATACGTTCTCGCTCCCGAGATAATTGGGACCGCGGATGCGCAAAAATGCGCGGATGCCTGCGCTTACAACGCCATAGACCTGAGCATGCAACCTTCAAAAATTACTTATAACGTGGGAGCGGTGGTCTGGGCCACCGGCTGGGAGCCTTACGATGCCACGAAGGTTGATTACCTGGGCCTGGGCAGGGTCCCGAATGTCGTGACCAGCGTCATGTTCGAGCGCCTCGCGGCCCATAACGGTCCCACACAAGGCAAAATACTCAGGCCATCGGACGGCAAAGAAGTAAATAGCGTGGCATTTGTCCAGTGCGCGGGTTCACGGGATGAAAACCATTTGAAGTATTGCTCGGGGATCTGCTGCCTGGCGTCGCTCAAACAAGCAACATATATCAGAGAGCGTGTTCCCGAAAGCAAGGCATACATCTACTACATTGATGTCCGTGCTATGGGCAAATACGAAGACTTTTACACCAAAGTGGACCAGGACGAGAATGTCAGCGTGATAAAGAGCAAGATCGCCCGAATTTCCCCTGATCCTGAATCAGGAGGCGTCCTGGTCGAAGGCGAAGACATTGCGGCAGGTGGAAAGGTCAAGCAGGTGGTTGATCTGGCTGTTCTGGCGGTCGGTATGGTACCCGGGACCGCTTCATTCAAGCCGAATATCGAAATGGAATATGACGAATTCGGCTTTGTGACGTCGCCGGGAGCGTCGGGCATAGTTCCGACGGGGTGTGTCAAAGCGCCCATGGAAGTTGCAGCCTCGTTACAAGATGGAACGGCCGCAGCTCTAAAAGCCATTCAGCGTACGATGGGGAGGTAGTCTTCATGGACCAGAAAATTGGTGTTTATATATGCTCCGGATGCGGCATAGGAGAATCCATAGATGTGGAGGCCCTCTCCGCGGTTGCCGATGAATTCAGTGTAGCCAAGTGCGTGAACCACTCGATTATGTGCAGTGAAGAGGGCGCGGCCCTTATCCGCAGCGACATCGAATCGGGGGAAGTCAACTGTGCAGCGATCGCTGCCTGTTCAGGCAGGGTCAAGACCGATGTTTTCTCATTCGATCCGATGACCACAATAGTCGAGCGGGTAAATCTCCGGGAACATGTTGCCTGGTGCCAACCTCCGGCCTCCGAAGACACCCAGATGATGGCCGACGACTATCTCAGGATGGGAATTACCCGAATTACTAAAAGTACGCTTCCACAGCCCTACTTGGAACCGGTGGACAAGACAGTCCTCGTGGTTGGAGGCGGCGTGGCCGGATTGCAGGCTTCTCTTGACGCAGCCCAGGCAGGTTATTCGGTCTTTCTGGTGGAAAAAGAGCCGGAACTTGGCGGGTACATGGCCAAATGTCACAAGACCACGCCGACGGCGCCGCCGTATCAGGAAATCGAAGACATAACCATTCAGCAGACCATTGACGCGGTAAAAGAACATTCGAACATCAAAGTGCTTACAGGAACCACAATCGAAAAGATTGCGGGTGCGCCGGGAATGTTCGACATGACCCTGACAAACGGCGAAACGCATCGAGTCGGCTCGGTTGTCATGGCGGCAGGATGGAAACCGTACGACCCGACGAAGCTTGAGCATCTGGGTTACGGCAAGTTTCCTGACGTCATCACCAACGTTCAAATGGAGGAAATGGCGAAAGCCGGTAAGATCACGTGCCCTTCGGACGGATCGGAACCTTCGGTGGTGGCTTTTATCCAGTGCGCAGGGTCCAGGGACCTTAACCATCTGCCCTATTGCAGCAGCGTCTGTTGCCGGGTCTCGCTGAAACAGGCGGAATACCTTAAAGAACAGAACGCGGAGAATAAGGTCTTCATCCTTTACAAAGACATCAGGACCCCGGAGCAGCACGAAGAGTTCTACAAGAAGGTCCAAAAGGACGGTGTCGTTTTTGTAAAGACCGATACTGCACAGGTGGCTATCAGCGAAGGTTCTGAGAAAAAACTGGCCCTGGAAGCCATGGATCAACTCCTCGGCGAGCCCCTGATGTTCGAGGCGGACCTGGTGGTTCTCGCCACCGGTATGCAGCCTGCGGTATTGGACGATCCGATCCTGAACCTTCAATATCGCCAAGGGCCTGCGCTGCCCGAACTGAAGTACGGCTTTCCGGATTCGCATTTCGTCTGTTTTCCGTATGAGACAAGGCGCACCGGGATTTACACCGCAGGCTGCGTCAGGCAGCCGATGACGGCGACCAGATCTACCAACGACGGGACCGGCGCGGCTCTCAAGGCGATTCAGTGTGTGGAACTCACTTCTCAAGGAAGGGCGGTGCACCCCAGGGCCGGGGATATGTCGTATCCCGATCTCTTCATTCAGCGCTGTACGCAGTGCAAACGCTGCACTGAAGAATGTCCCTTCGGAATGTACAATGAGGATGAAAAAGGCACTCCCTTGCCGCATCCGACACGTTGCAGGCGGTGCGCCATTTGCATGGGATCTTGTCCTGAACGTATCATTTCATTCAACAACTACTCGGTAGACATGATCGGCTCCATGATAAAGTCCATCAATGTCCCCGAGGAATATGACGAAAAACCTCGTATTCTGGGTCTGATCTGTGAGAATGACTCCTTTCCGGCCCTGGACATGGCCGGGATCCACAAGTTACAATATTCTCCGTGGATTCGTTTTATTCCTTTACGCTGCCTAGGCTCGCTGAATCTGGTCTGGATTGCGGATGCCCTTTCTAAAGGGATCGACGGCGTGCTCCTGTTCGGCTGCCGGTATGGCGACGATTATCAGTGCCACTTCATTCAAGGCAGTGAGCTGGCTAACACTCGTATGGAGAAGATCAAAGAGACGCTGGACCGACTGGTGCTCGAATCAGACAGGATCAGGGTCGAGCAACTCGCCATCGACGATTACAACAAAATCCCGGGCATCATTGAAGAATTCGCAGCAAGACTCGAAGAACTCGGGCCTAACCCGTACAAAGGCTTCTAAGAAGGAACTGAAATGGAAACTAGAATACCTTTTCTCGAAGTAAGTGACGCTATCGTATATTCAGGTGCGGAAACCCTTTACTGGTGCATGCAATGCGGCCTCTGCACCGGCACTTGTCCCTACCGGTTGGTCCCCGGCGAGGCGTCGGAACAGTTCAACGTAAGGATGGTCCAGCGCATGGGGCAACTGGGCCTGGAAGGGTTTGAATCGGAGAACTGCCTGTTTGCCTGCACCACATGCAGGGCCTGCGTGGACCGTTGCCCTCGCGGGGTGGACATCATCGAGAATGTGCGTGGGATGCGGAGCATGCTCGCTGAGGTGGGAACCATTCCCCCCAGTCTCAAGCCCATCGTGGGAAGCCTGCACTCTCAGGGCAATCCTTGGTCCGGAGATCGCGGCAAACGCACTGAATGGATCAAAGACGTCGAGGTGCCGTCATTCTCCCCGGACACCACAGAGTACTTCCTCTTTGTCTGTTGCACTTCCTGTTACGATGTGAGGAGCCAGAAGATCGCTCGGTCAGTGGCAAAAGCGCTTCAGGCCGCGGGAATCAGCTTCGGAACCATCGGCAACGAGGAGAGCTGCTGCGGAGAGTCGATCCGCAAGGTGGGCGATGAGGCGCTGTTCCAGAAATTGGCTCAGGCCAACATAGAACTCTATAACGGCAAGGGCGTGAAGAAGATCATAGTCACATCACCACATTGCCTGTACACGTTTAAGAATGAATATCCGGATCTTGGCGGAAAATGGGAGGTGGTTCACTACACCGAGGTCCTGTCCCAGGCCGTAGCTGAAGGAAAATTGAAGCTTTCAGGAGACGCCACCGGCGCCGTGGCGCTTCACGATCCTTGTTATTTGGGTCGCCACAGCGACGTTTACGATGCACCCCGGGACCTGATAACTGCTTTGCCAGGGGCCGAATTGAACGAGGTTTCCAGGAACCGTAAGAACAGCCTGTGTTGTGGAGGCGGTGGTGGACGTGTCTGGATGGAAACCAAGGCCGGAGAACGGTTCGCGGAGCTACGAATAACCGAAGCCCTCGACGCGGGAGCTCAAACCCTGGTTACCGCCTGCCCATATTGCATCACCATGCTCGAAGACTCATGCAATGTCATGGGCAAGGCCGACCAGCTTAAGGTCATGGATCTTTCCGAACTCGTAGCGGAAAAATTATAAGAGGTATGAAGTGTGGGGCAGTCCCGCGTTTAGCGCGGGACTGCCCCACATGTCTACGTCCGGTCTTTGCTCTCGATACCGAATTCCTTCATGTATCGGTATAGTGAATCGCGGGCAATACCAAGAAGCCTGGCCGCCTCTCTCTTATTGCCGCCGCAACGCTGCAAAGCCGCTGTGCACATCGTTTTGGTAATCTCATCCGTGACATCGCGAAGCGAACGGTCGGACTCAAGATCTATCTTGTAATACCGCTCCCGTTGGGTCGCATTGAGCTCAGGAAGGTCCAGGTCTAGATGCTCTCCGTCCCACAGCAGCAGAGCACGCTCAAGCACGTTTCGGAGTTCCCTGACATTTCCCGGCCAATGGTACTGAGTGAGCGCATTGATAGTTGAAGAATCGAGAAGAGGGATACGGTTAAGTTGCAATTCGGCCATCAGTGCCGAGAAAATCTCTTCCGCGAGTATGGGAATGTCCTCGGAGCGTTCCCGCAGAGGCGGCACAATAATGGCCATCACATTGATGCGATAGTAAAGGTCCTGCCTAAAACGCCCCGCCTCGACCTCTTTTTCGAGTTCCCTGTTCGTAGCGGTAAGGATCCTTGCATTGATCGAAACATTCCTTTCACCGCCCACGCGCGTGAATGCCATAGTGTCCAGAAAAGTCAGCAGCTTAGCCTGTAGCGGGAGCGAAAGCTCTCCGATTTCATTAAGCAACAAGGTCCCGCCTTCAGCCAACTCGAGCAGTCCTCGCTTTCGGCCCAGTGCGCCGGTAAATGCTCCTCGTTCATGGCCGAAGAGTTCGGATTCGGCCAGTTCCGGCGGTACTGCCGCGCAATTAACCGAAAAAAAAGGCCCGTTCGCACGTTTGGAATGGTCATGGATATATCGGGCCAGGTAATCCTTGCCGCTGCCGCTTTCCCCGAGAAGGAGGATGACGCTGTCTCTCGTGGCGGCAGATCGAGCCTGCTTGAGCGCCTCCTGCATCGCTTCAGAAGGATAAGCATCGCCGGTGAAGTGTGGCGTCAGTTCTCTGACTCTTCGATCTGTAATGTCGCGTGATACTCCACAGATTCCGATGATGTTACCCGAACCGTTGCGCAGCGGCACTTTGATTTCATGGAAGGCCATGGGGACGGCCCTGATCCTTCGTACATATTCTCCTTCCACCACCTCTCCCTGCAGGACACGTTCATCCACATCTGTGCTGTATGAAGCGGCGTCTCCATCGTAGATGTCCTTCGCGGTCCGGCCGATAATTTCGGATGCAAGCAGGCCAAACGTTCTCTCGCAGGCAGGGTTCACGTGAGTGTATCTCAAAGAGAGGTCCTTGATGAGAATCAGGTCCCCAGCACTCTCGAAAATGGCACGAAAACGTTCCTCACTGACCCGCAAGGCCTCGTGGGCTCGCTTGTTCTCGGCCAGCAATTCCCATTCACGCAAAACTCGCTCGGCTGTGCGCGGCAAAGCGGCAAATGCCGCCGGCGACTTCACCACGTAATCGACCACGCCCGCCTTCAGGGCATCGACGGCGACTTTCTCATTGCCGTGGCTGGTCATCAAGATCACGGGGAAAAGGTCGCGTTCCTTGTCACCGCTCAGAATATCCGTGCCTTTGCCATCCGGGAGCAGCCAGTCAGCTATAACGAGATGGGGGACAGATTCATCCAGGTGTTCCAACGCCTCCCGGATATTCGATGCACAGCTCAAGCACACAGCGCTTCCCAGCGGTTGAAAGGCCCGTTTGACCGCTTCGGCATGCGCTTCCTCATCTTCTACCAACAAAATGTTGACAGCTTCGCTCGCCATTCCGAATGCCCCTTTTCAACCGGGCGTGCCCTGCACGAAGGGATTGACATTCCAGCAGAGCCAATAAAATCCCAGATCCTTCATCAGATCAGTGAACTTCCTAAAATCTATCGGCTTCACAAGATAACTGTTGGCATGAAAGTCATATGCCCTGGCAATGTCAAGGTCCGCATCGGAACTCGTCAGAATCACTACCGGAATCCTGAGTAACTCCTTGGTTTGTTTTATCTTCTCCAGCACTTCCAAGCCGTCCACCTTGGGCAAGCGCAGATCCAAAAGGATCACATCCGGTCTGGGGCTGCTCTTGGCATCTTTATATTTGCCCTTCCTGAGCAAATAATCCAGGGCGGCCTGGCCGTCGGTCACATGATGAATGGTGTTAGCCACTTGGTGAGAATTGAAACTCCGCCTGATAATCTCAGCATGATCTCCGTTATCCTCAACCAGCAAGATCGCCAGAGGTCGTCCCTTCATGGTTGCGGCTCCTTTTCCCCCCTCGATGTTGACCCGGCAATGCTCCAACCTTTAGGCGGAGCTGCCTTGATCGGTGGGATTGACGTTGTAACCAAGCCAATAAGATCCCAAGTCTCGCATGAGTTCAGTGAACTTCGTAAACTCCAATGGCTTCACAACATAACTGTTTGCATGATATTCGCAGGCCATCTTAACGTCATTACCAGCCTGGGAACTCGTCAAGATGACGACCGGGATCCCGCGTAACTCTTTGGACTGTTTTATCTCTTTGAGGACTTCCAGGCCGTCTACCTTGGGCAGACGGAGGTCCAAAAGGACCAAGTTGGGTCGAGGGCTTTTGTCGGGATTCGCGTATTCGCCCCGCCTAAGCAGGTAATCCAAAGCGGTTTCGCCGTCCGTCATATGAAGAATCGGGTGGTCCACTTGTTGATTCTTGAAGCTGCGCATCACTATTTCCGCATGATCCAGGTTATCCTCAACCAGCAAAATCACGATGGTACACCTCTTATAGTCTATAGTCCGTCGCCTGGACGTACGCCGCCCGGATTGGTAGGCACCGGCCTTTCTCTGTCATTGCGAGGCCGAAGGCCGTGGCAATCCCCCGTCATTCCAGTGAAAACTGGAATTCAGGAAAGGGCGCATGCCATGCGCGCCTTACAGGAAATTGCTTCGCTTCGCTCGCAGCGGCATCCAGCGCGCTTCAAGTTACGTTCCCCCTCTCCCTTCCCTCTTCAGTGGGACCGGCAAGATGCCGGTCCTACTAATTCCCTTCTCGACGGGAAGGGGCAAGGTGAGGATGGTTTCGTTCCAAATCCATCGCACCTCAGTCTAGTGTAATCCTCTCTTGCCCTGTCACTGATTCCCGGAACTTACCGGACAAGGCAGTGTAAAACAGAAGGTAGAACCATGTCCAGTGCCTTCGGATTCGACCCATATGCGGCCGCCGTGCACTTCGACAATTCGTTTGACCAGCGCTAATCCGATGCCGGTCCCTTCGGTAGCCGGATCTAATTTATTAAAGAGCTCGAACACTTTGTCATGGTAATCGGGTTTGATACCTATTCCGTTGTCCCTGACAAACAGGACCGTCTCTTCGCCGTCCTTCCTGGCTCCAATCTCGATCCTGGGACACGACTCGTCGCCTAAGAATTTCACAGAATTTTCGATCAGGTTTTGGAAGACCTCCAACACACGCTGCCGGTCAACGTACAGGACGGGGAGGTCTGGAGCGATCTGTACTTCCAGTTGCTGCGGGATCCTTCCGGACAAGAGTTCCAGCGCTTCGTTCACCAAGTCCTCCACCGGCACTTCAGATGGTGGATTGAACATCCGTCCTACTCGTGAAAGCTCCAGGATCTCTCCCAAGAGTTGCCCCATCTTCTCCGCCGCTTTATCGATCCGGTCCAAATCAGGTTTCAGGTTCTGCGTGTTGCCCTTGGCCACCTCTTCCGCGACAAACCCCAAGAATGTCCTAATGGTAATCAAAGGGCTCCTCAGGTCATGAGAAACCGAATAGGTAAATCTTTCCAATTCCGCGTTCTTGGCTTCCAGTTCAGTGATCAATCTTTCACGTTCCATTTCGGCCCGTTTTGCCTCAGTGATGTCTCTCTCAAATCCGGCCACTCCGGCAACAACGCCGTTGGCGTCAAGAACAGGATAAAAACTGGTGTAATAGACTCTGCCGTCCCTCACATCCTCGAAGCGAACCGCTGTTCCGTCTCGAACCACCTCATCAAATTTCATCCGGCTTTGTAGCACTGTTTCCTGCGGCAAAATGTCGGAAAGCGATTTCCCAAGCAGTCCGTAACTGTCCTCGCCAAGCCTTGCGGCCGTGGCTTCGTTAAGAGCGATAAAGGACCAATCGGCCGAGAGGAGGAACACCGAATCAGTGCTGGCATTTAATATTGCCTCGATGTCCCGGTTTCTTTTTGCCAGGGCTTCCTCTGCCTTCTTGCGATCACTGATGTCGCGGGCCGCTGCAAAAAGGCCGATAATCTTTCCAGCTTCATCAGTATAGACGGACGCGTTATAGGTCACCTGGGTAAGGTTGCCGCTCTTGTGCCGAATCTCCAATTCATAATCCCGAACCGACCCGTCCCTGAATGCCTGTTGATATCCGGCCCTGGCTTTTTCAGGATCGGTGAAATAATCTGCAAAGTCCGTCCCTATCAGTTCGTTACGTAAATAGCCGGTGACCCTTTCCGTCGCGGTATTCACGTCCGTAACCTTTCCCTCTGCGCTGATTGTAACCAGCGGGTCCAAACTGGCCTCTATCAAGCTACGATTATATGCGCTGGCCGCCTGCAACGCCTCTTCAGCTCGCTTACGATCACTTACGTCACGAGCTGCTGCAAAAAGACCGATGATCCTTCCGGACTCGTCTGAGTATACGGACGCGTTGTAGGTCACCTGAGTGAGATTGCCGCTCTTGTGCCGAATCTCCAATTCATAATCCCGAACCGAGCCGTCTCTGAATGCCTGTTGATATCCGGACCGGGCCTTTTCAGGATCGGTGAAATAATCCGCGAAGTCCGTCCCGATCAGTTCATTACGTGAATAGCCGGTGACCCTTTCCGTCGCGGTATTCACGTCGGTGACCTTTCCTTCTGCACTGATTGTAACCAGAGGGTCCAAGCTGGCCTCAATCAGGCTGCGATTATAAGCGCTGGCCGCCTGTAATGCCTCTTCAGCCCGCTTGCGGTCGCTGACGTCACGAGCTGCCGCAAAAACGCCGATGATCTCGCCGGATTCGTCCCGGTACACGGATGCGTTGTACATAACCGGTGTCAATCGACCGTCTTTATGACGAATCTCCAATTCATAATCCTTCACCAAACCATCTCGAAAAACCTGTTGGTATCCCGCCCTAGCTTTTTCAGGGTCCGTGAAATAGTCTGCGAAGTCAGTTCCGATCAGCTCATTTCGCGAATAGCCGGTTACCCGCTCGGTCCCCCTGTTGACGTCGGTGACCTTTCCTTCTGCGCTGATTGTAACCAGAGGGTCCAAGCTGGCCTCGATCAGGCTGCGATTATAAGCGCT
>DATJPW010000394.1:0-26239 GCA_035506215.1 Desulfomonilaceae bacterium | reverse complement strand
TGAGCGTACCTCTCCTTGGAGCAGGCTGTCAAACACATTCTTCTCTGCCCCGCATAGCCGACAGACACATGTTGATCTATAAACAAGCGAGCGATCTCCGGTTGTCAGCCCTCTCGATACGCCTTTGGAGCCGACGATGCTGCCCTGCGATCTTCTCCCGTTTCTGACCGCGGATGACCGAAACCTTGCTTGTCTTCGAGAATTAGTGTGTGATGCGCTGTACCGGATCACCCAACGAAGACCAACAAACCAAAAAACTTGTGCCAGTCGGAAAGACTTTAGAGAAATGCTATAATGGCTTCGTAGCTGGTTCGATTCATAGAAATCCGGAGCTGAACTGTGATTTTCTTGAGTAATGTGGCCAAATTCTATAATGGCAAGCCTTTGTTTGAAGGCGTAAGCATAAGTGTTCACAGAGGCGATCGCATCGGGATAGTCGGTCCCAATGGAGCAGGCAAATCAACTCTATTGGGGATGATGGAGGGCGTCATAACGCCGGACAAAGGAGAAGTCTCCATCGAGAAAAGGATACTCATGGGAGTGCTCCATCAGGAATTGATACAGGGAAATGACGGCCCCATCTTGGAAGAAGTGATGAACATTTCAGACGAGCTCCGCGACCTCCGCGAACGCCTCACTCATTTGGAAAAGAAGATGGAGCGACTGTCTACAGACAGTGCGGACGTGGAATCCCTGGTCGAAGAGCACGGGCGGCTTTTGCACGAATTCGAGCGCTTCAATGGCTACACTCTCGAAGCTCGGGCGCTAAAAGTCCTTCAAGGGCTTGGTTTCCAAGCCGGCGACGAGCGGCGGCGGTGGAGCGAGTTTTCCGGTGGGTGGAGAATGAGGGTCGCTCTCGCCAAAATACTCCTTGCTGAACCTGATGTCCTCCTGCTGGATGAGCCTACCAACCACCTGGATCTGGAAAGCCTACTTTGGGTTGAAACGTATCTCATGAATTTCAAGGGCGCTCTTGTACTGGTTTCGCACGACCGGGCATTCTTAAATCGTTTGATAAAGCGAATTATCGAGGTGAGCCGGGGCAAAAGCACCGCCTACACAGGTTCTTACGATGACTACGAGCATAACAAAGAGTTGCAAGAAGATATTCTCCAGGCCGCTTACAAAAACCAGCAGGAGAAGATCAAGCGCATTCGGAAGTTCATCGATCAAAACCGCGTGAAGGCGAGGACTGCGAGCCGCGTTCAGAGCCGCCTCAAAATGCTCGACAAAATGGATCGAGTAGAGCTGCCTCCACGGCCTAAAACCATCAAGTTTACCTTCCCGCAACCGCCTCCTTCCGGCCGAAGAGTTATCGAGATACTGGATTTGGTTAAGCGATACGACGGACATGAGGTGTACGCTAATTTCAGCATCAATGTGCAGCGCCAGGACCGTATTGGTCTTGTCGGCCCCAACGGCGCAGGGAAATCCACGCTTCTGAAGATAATGGCGGGGGTGCTCCCACACGAGGGCGGGACCGTCAAGTACGGCCACAATGTGCATGCAGGGTATTTCGCGCAACACCAGTCCGAAAGTCTCAATACCGATAGATCGGTGCTCGAGGAAGCATTCTCTGTGTCTCCGGGGTTACCGGAGCAGGAGGTTAGAAATCTGCTGGGAGCTTTTCTCTTTTCGGGCGATGATGTGTTCAAAAAGGTGAAAGTGTTGTCCGGAGGTGAGAAGAGCCGATTGGCGCTGGTCAAAATACTTCTTGCGCCCCCTAATCTGCTCTTATTGGATGAACCTACCAACCATCTGGACATAGCCTCCTGCGAAATCCTTGAGGATGGCCTAAGGCGCTTCACAGGCACGCTGATAATGATAACCCACGATCGTCGTTTGATGAATACCGTCTGCAACGCAATTCTGGAAATCCGGAACGGCCGGGCCGAGCACTATCCGGGGAACTACGAAGACTACGAGTATAAGAAAGGGCTCATGGAGCAATCAGAGGAAATCATTACAAGCCCTTCAATTACTCCTACCCCTATGCAGACCGTCTCGACCTCACCAGCAGGAGGGTCTCGAAAAGAGCGCAAGCGCAAAGAGGCCCAAAATCGAACTGCACTGTTCAAGAGACAGGCCCCCATTAAAGCGGAAATCAAGCGAATTGAGACAGAGATGGGAGTAAAGGAGTCCCGCCTCAAAGAGATCGAAAATGTAATGGCGGATCCTGCCAGCTATGCACAAAAAGAATTAATCTTGCCGCTCGTAGAAGAGTCTGCCAATCTTGCGCAACACCTGAAAGACTTGGAGAGCCGTTGGGAGGAATTGCATGCGCAACTCGACGAGATGGAAACCCGCGTCTGCAATAATTGATCGCGCGCCTTTTCAGCCCCTGTGATAGAAAATGCTCATGGTGGATTTCTGGTTGCCGAGTTCGTCAAACACACTGTCAAATGCTGCCTGGGCCTCATCCAGCGTAGGCCGTTTCATAGGGTCAAGGTCGAGCATCCGATCGACAGTCTCCGATAAATATTCCAGCGAAGTGTTCCGCTTCAGAAAAGGATTCTGATCGGCGGTCTTTGTGCGGGGCTCTTTTTCGATTCTTGATAACTGCTTCACCAACTCCTTTCGATCACTGGTCTTTGGAAACAGCATTGGCAACTTACCGGCAAGCAGGACGGCGATAATAGCGCCGACACTGTAGAGGTCCGACTGAAACCCGGTTCTGCCTCTGGACTGCTCAGGAGCCATGTAAGCAAATGTCCCCACAACTTTACCCTTAAAAATGTCATCAACCGCCCCAGGCCCTACTCCCAGCGCAACCCCGAAATCTATCACCTTGATCCGGTTCACCTTTTCGGTCTCATCGACAGTGTAAAGAACATTGTCGGTTTTGAGGTCCCTGTGCACCACTCCTCTCTCCCGAAAAACTCTAAGGCACTGGAGCAATTGGTTGACTATTACTTGCAACGTGGCCAGGGTGATCTTGCTCTCTGTCATAAAGGGCGGCCTGTATTTCTGTTGCCAGTTTTTCTCCACCAGGTCCGTTAGATTGTCACTGGGATAATAGCCGTTGACAAGCAGCAATTCGGAATCCTGCTCGATCAGGCCGTGGTATTCGACGATCAGCGGGTGCTGTTCCGGAGTTTGCACCCTGGAATGCAAGGCCGCCTCGTATTTCAACAGAGCCACAGGGTCCCCCAATGAAGCGGGGACTTGCGTCTTGACCTTCTTGAGTGCCACAATCCTGTTGCGATGGATCCCGACGCTGACTTTTCCCATGGCCCCGGACGAAATGTCACCCAGCACCTTGACCTTTTTCCCGGAAACCTTCGCAGGATCATACAAACTATCCATTATGAGTTTTATCAGCGCGGACATCTCTTCGGTAGTCTTGGAGCTGAAGCCGTGGACACTCTTTTTCAAATCTTCTTCAGCCCTCTTCTCCATTGCGTTCCGGTCTAGAACCGACTTGTACAGTTCCACCGCCCGAGCTGCTCTAGGATCTTTAAGCCGATGATCTCCGTGATAGTCTCCAAAAGAGAGGTAGTAGCGATACAAGAAAAAGCTTTGGACCATTCTTCCTTGCGGCATGGTGCTGTAGAGTTTGTGAAGGTCGACTGCTTTCTTTAACAAATCTGCGCCTCGGCGCTTCTTGTTCTTCATCGCCCGTATCTGCCGGGCTACTTCCGCCGTATCCTCCAAGGCCCGGTAATCCATTGAAATTTCATAAAAATGACGAAAATCCAGAAGGCAAATAATGAACAGATGCGTCGAAATGCCTTGTAGTGTGCCGATGGATTGTGCCGTGCTGGTTAACTGGTCCAGAAGTTTCTCATTAAGAAAAACAGCCAGCAAGTCTTTATAGTAACCCCTCGCTATGCGCTCCACTGTGTAACCGCAGCGAAACAGAAACCAAGTAAGGTTCATCAACTCTTCTTCGACTTCTTTGCGTGCTTGACTCGGGAAAAAAAGAAACGATCTCGAAGGCTCACGCTCGATCATGAGATGATGAAGCTCCAATATTGCCCTGCCCACAAGGTCCGCGATGCGGGCCAAGCTTGTTTCTTGCGACTCGGATTCCTCACGGGCCAGAAAATATGGGATCATAGTTGACGTTTCATCGTGATCCGGGGCATATCGTTTCCTGTACTTGTCATTAAGCGAGCTTAGCTTGGCTTTTACGGCTTCCGCTTCTTGGAGCGTGGGCCTGGTCAGGAGGTGTGAATCCAGCCACTTAACTGCGTAGATAAAAACCCGGCTTTCTTCCTCCATTCTTTGTATCTCATTGCGGCCTTCCATGAGCAGATCTTGGTCCGAAAACTCCCGAGCCGCACTGATCAGGTGAAAAAGCGCCTCATGGTACGTGAGTTCACCCCTCTCCAGGCGAGGAAGCATATCACGTATCACCAAAAGAAGATAAGGCGCCGTGTTTTTTAGAATTATTCCAATCTGCCCTAGAGGATCAACTTCGCCTCGCTTCGCCAAGTCCGTGAGTTCGGCGTAATGATATACGACCCGATAAAGGTCTTCTCTCAGAGATTGGGCATCATTTTCGTTGAATGAAGGCATGGTTCAATCGCTTCCCGTGCGGGGAGCTATGCAGTCTGTCGTATTCTTCTGAGCTAGTAGGAGCGCTGTGGCAAACTCCGAACCTCGAACGCTCAAGATATCACAGTGTCGTTCCGTTCTGACCTCAAATCAGTCGTCGGGCGCAGGCCCATTAAAATTAAGGCCCGTTCCCTTCGAGAGCCCAATGGGCAACATCACCTATCGGTTGCCGCGTCTGCTGTTGTGTTTTATCAGCTTCTTGAAGTCCGGCATGGCCTTCAACTCTCGCAAGGCATTGTCCGACTTGGCCCGTTTGATAACAGCTTCACCTCCAACCCTCACGGCCAGATCCAGCGTGTCTAAAGCCTGTTTCGGACGTCCTGTCTTTGCATACACAAGAGCGGCATTATAGTGCAGCCATTCCGGTTCAAACGGCTCGGTCTGATCCAAGGCCTGATGATAATATTCCAGGGCACTATCATAATCTCCTATTTGCACGTTGAGATACACCAATCGACTCATTGTGTACGGCATCAATCGTGGTTTGCTCTGCAGGATTCTGCTGATCTGCCGTGTCTTCCGTTTGTTGCCTGCTATCCAGTGTGCAACTGCAAGATCAGCAAGGGCAAACTGATCTTCTGGGTCTTTCTCCAATCCCTGGCGATAGTACCTGATTGCGTCTCGAGGCTTCATTTTCTTGTAAAGAAAGTAGTAACCCAGATGAAAATCCACTTGCGAATCCCCGGGATCGTTCTCCTCGGCTTGTTTGAACAATCCCAGGGCCACATCTTCCTGACCTAATTCCAGGTACAAATGGGCAAGTTCCGTAAGAAACTGGCTGTCCATAGGGTTGATTGCCGCCGCTCGACGCAAGTAGTATAGGGCACGCTCATAATCGGCCTCATCGAAGTAAATCAAACCCATGTTGAAGTACGGATCACCATTGTCACGGTCCAGGCTTATGGATTCTAGGAAATCTTGCTTGGCCTGTTCCGTATTGCTCAT
The DNA here is from genome assembly GCA_035506215.1 of Desulfomonilaceae bacterium. GTDB lineage: Bacteria > Desulfobacterota > Desulfomonilia > Desulfomonilales > Desulfomonilaceae > DATJPW01. The sequence goes on along the minus strand of DATJPW010000394.1, from coordinate 20,734 downwards.
TTTCCAGCAGATGAGTCCTCGATTATTGAACAGATATGAGCATTTGTTGGCGCTCAGGCGGATAGCCGTGTCGATCAGTTCTCGAGCCTCCGACAAGCGATCCCTTTCGTATTCGATTAAAGCCTTTTCATTGAGCGAACGAGTTAGTCGCTCGCGATCCCATTCTCTCGACCGGCAATAAACAAGATGGCCTGTCCTGAGCCGTCTCAGATCTTCTTTTCGTAGTATCAAGGAGTAGCCGTTCATCTGCGTGCCGTCTTCGAAAGCGCAGAGTTCCACGGCGAACACGGGCGGCCCGCCCTCCACTTCAAGGAAGTTGAGATAATGATAGAATTTCTTCTCTTCCAGCTCGTCTATTTCCCAGATTTCGTCTGCGTTTTCCAAAGTGAAATCGATCCATGGGAGGAAGTTCGTCATTCCGGTCTCGACACATTCGGAACGGACCCCCGGTAATCCGGCCAGAATAGATTTTTTATCCGGAAACAAAGGAAGAAAAGTTGGCGGAACCGTCAAGACTTCGCAGCACGAGGTTTTTTCCTCGTCTTTTCTCGCCATCCCACACCTCATCAGGTGATGTCACTCGGTCATGGCTGAAAATACCATGAAGGCATGATCAGGTCAATTAACTCGAATCGAAACTCGCGAGCACGGAATTTCCTTCGGCAAGCTTACATTCCACTGATCAGGACACTTTTATGTGGAGGAATCGACAGAAAACGACCTTATCGGAATACTGTCAGCCGCGCCGCGTGAGTGGACCAGTAGACGATATTTGAACCAGTCATTCCACATTACCGCCATGCTCGCAGCGCATAATGCAGCGGTTTCGGTTCGCAAGGTACCATGTCCAAGACTGGCAGGGAGGAAACCTTCTGCAATAGCCTCAGCTTGTTCGGAGCAATCAAAGCCGCCCTCCGGCCCTACGACTATTACGACCTTTTGTGGAGCCATTTCTTCGAGCAGCGAGAGCAGCGGTCGCGCCCGTGAATCCGTTGACAGTATTAGCCGAGTTGCCGGATCGCTCACACTTTCAATGAACTCAGACAAAGTCGTTAGGTCTTCCACGCCTGGGAGTTCGTTGCGTCCTGATTGGGCGGCAGCAGCACGGACGATGGAGATCCATCGGTCTTTGCGCTCTTTCGGACGGCGTGTCGTGCGACTACTAATCAAAGGCACAAGACGAGAAACCCCAAGTTCAGTTGCGTGCCTCAGGATTTCCTCGACAGGCCCGGGCCGTACACAGGAGAACGCAAGGACGATTTCAAACCTCGCTGTTTTTTCCGCAAGGCGAGCATCAATTATCTCGCCATGGACATAACCTCCTGTGGCGCGGGTGAGCCGCACAATATACTCCTGACTCCCGTCAAAAACCTCGATTTCATCGCCTGCTTTTAAGCGCAAAACTTTGTGAAGATAATTTCCGGCCTTCTTGGAAAATTTTACTCCGTCACAAGTCAGTTCTTCCGGCGATACGAATATACGTCTGGGCTTCATTGATCTTGACATTCCGGTTTCAGGCGGCTTCGGGCCTTCTCTGGTTTGTAATGGCCGCGAAGCCGTACATCTCTCTATCGTCAGACTTTGGTCTTAGTTCAGAACTCTGAGTGATGGGACCCGAATCTCCGTTTGAGATAAAGTTCGATTCTGTCCAGGCCCGCATGAATGTTTTCAAGGGAGTTCGTGTAAGAAAACCGAATGAACCCTTCCGCATTCTTACCAAAATCAATCCCGGGAGCTACTCCGACACCGGCTTCTTCGAGGATTTCAAATGCAAATTGATACGAATCCGAAGAGAATCGCCTGGCGTCAGCCAACACATAGAACGCTGCAGTCGGGTCAACATCAATGCCAAAGCCCATGTTCTTCAGCCTTGCAATCATAGCTATGCGGCGTTGGTTGAAAATTTCGCGCATTTTAGCGGTGTGCTGCGAAGAGTTGGTGAGAGCTTCAACTCCCGCGGATTGGACGAAATCCGATGCGCTGATAAAGAAGTTCTGGGCCATCTTTTGTATGGACCGGATATACTGCAGGGGCGCTATGAGGTAGCCTAGTCTCCAACCGGTCATCGCGTAGAGCTTTGAGAAGCCGTTGAGCACGAACGCATGATTCGTGAACTCGAGAATCGAACGTTCTTTTCCTTCGTACACCAGCCCGTGATATATCTCGTCAGATATGACAGGCAAGTCCATTTCTACCAGGCGCTTCATCCTTTCGGCTTCCAATAACGTCCCTGTCGGATTGGAGGGTGAATTGATCAAGACGGCGCGAGTTTTCTTGGTGACAGCTCTTTCTACGTCATCCGGGTTGATCTGAAATCCGTCACGGGCTGAAACATCTACGAACACCGGCACGCCGTCCAGGAAGCGGATAAAATTCGGATAGCAAGCATAATGAGGGTCTGAGACAATGATTTCGCAACCGGGATCGAGCAGGGCGGAAAGCACCAATAGAATTGCAGGCGACGACCCGGAAGTCACCACCACGCATTGAGGGTCCACCTCGACTCCGTAAGTCCTGCCGTAATGTTCCGCTATTGCTCGTCGCAGATCGACAGTCCCAGTACTGGGTGTGTAATGCGTCTTCCCGTCTCGCATGGCTTCGGCTGCAGCTTCGATAATGTTTGGTGGGGTGTCGAAATCCGGCTCACCCACTTCCAAATGTATGATGTCTTCGCCGGCCTCGGCCATTTCCATTGCCCGTTCCAGCACATCCATTACCAGAAACGGCGGAATGTCTTGAGACTTTCGGGAAAGTGGAAAGTCTGCATAATCCATAAAACAAGTCTCCCTAATGTCACTAATACAGTGATTATTATATGAAAGCGACGGAGTGATCAAACTTATTCATTGATTTTGGTCCGCTCCCCTGCTAAACTTGCGAAAATTTAAGAAAAGCCGTTTGAGGCCATTGACGGTACTTGTTGCACAGGTCGGCATGACCCATACGGAATTGAAAATATTCGGTGAGCCCCGCGCGTTAGGCGTGATATCCGTTCTTACGCTTCTGGTAGCTTTTCTGATTCCGAACACTGCGCTGTCCCAAACCTACGGAATCAAAGATGCTGAAGGTAATTTTGTGCCCAAAGTTACGATAAACGTAGGCGCCAAAGCGGTCACCATAAAGAAAACGGACCCAAAGGAGAAATTCTCCTCCTTGTCCCTGAAATTGAACCCCAATCTCGTCAAGAACGTAGCAAACTTGAACATCGAATGGCTTGATGCTACAGGCAAGGCGCCCGGCAAGCCGCTACCTTTCCAGGGTCCGCCGAAATACGACCCAAAAACCGGGGTCTTTCAGGATTCGATGGGCCCATCAGCCGGCCTGAGAATCCTTGATAAAAAAGGTGGCCTGTTTGCCGGTAAGAATGCAGCCGATCTGTTCGTTATCAAAATTGATAATCAGGGGTTGGTCTCAGCAGAATCCGCGATGGAAAAAGATCGCACCGTTCAGTTGGGAACGGGTCGAGATGTTTCCATCAATGTTGCAAAAAGTGCTGTGGTTTTTAATGAGGGCAATTTAAAAAAAGGGGAAATGCTTGACGTTGATAACCGGTCCGGAGTCGATCAGGTTCTCGGGGTGGAATTACCGGAAAAGGGGCTTCTTTTTTCTCAAATCGTAAAGAAGTTGGAACAAAAGCCGTTTCCTCGCGAGAGCTGGGAACGCTTCACGCTGCCCCCAGACGCGGGCATCTTCATCGTTCTCATTCCGGAGCCTGATCCAAGCGCTCTGGCCCAATTGGACGGTAAAGACATCGTTATCAAGGTGTACCAGGGAAACAGGATTAGAGAAACCCGAAAGATCCCCGTCAAAGTGGCCTCAGACCTACTGCAACCTGGGACCGATCTATCGGGTCGTTATACCGGAGAAGAGGAAGAGGGACAGGCTACCGCCAAGCCTATGTCGTCGGCGTCAAGAACTGCGGCCCTGAAAGGGGATACGGGGCCACGACCGCAACAGGCGGCCGCCTCAGTTGAGACTCGCAGAAGGTCGGATCAAGGAAACGGAGCATGGATTTGGCTTCTCCAGATTTTCAACCTGGCTTTGCTGGTTGCGCTGGGTTCCTACGGGATTTTCTTCATGCTGCCCAGGATACAAGTGCTTGAAGATCGTTTGGCAAAAAACGAGATGTTCCTTCATGGAAGCCGAGAGGCTATTAGAGACGAACTGGAGCAAATTAAGAAAGAGATACTGCAACAGTGTCTACAAGATACTTCTGGGGAATAATGATGCTTTCATTGCCGGCTCGGCCGCTCATTGATATTTACATCATGCCTTTACCCCGCCCGGGGTAATGCGCTTGACGACCTTCCTTTATCCATGGCATGGATATGGCCGGATCGTTCAATGGTACCTGCTGTGCGCCGCCTTGCCTGGATCCTGATTCCCTGTTGTTGGTTACATCTTATCGCCATTGTAATGAGGAGGGTAATAATGTTCGGTCCTCTCCCCACGAGATTTTTTATCACATCCGGGTACGGCGAGGCCTCGACCGAGCTGAACGCGTTTGATGCAGCCCTTTTGAACGCCGGAATAGGCAATACCAATCTAATAAAATTGAGCAGCATTCTTCCTCCCGGCTGTTTGGAGATCGAACCTTACGAGTTGCCCAAAGGTTCCATGGTTCCTTTGGCCTACGGCGAATTGACCTCTTCCCAACCGGGAACTTTAATTTCTGCCGCGGTGGCCGTCGGCGTACCTGTGGATCCGTCAGCGCCCGGTCTCATCATGGAGTGCAACCGAATAGGAGCTCCCGAAGTCTGTGAGCAAGCCTCACGAGAAATGGTGCGCGAAGGCATGGAAGTCGTACGAGGACTGCGTATTCGCGAAATAAGAAGTATCTCGGCCTCTCTCACGGTCCGCAAGGTGGGAGCGGTCTTTGCAGCGGTGGTGCTATGTCCCTGATCGAATCAGAGTGGTTTACCGAAATATGGGGAGAACAGACAGCTTTTTCCGTGCGTTACTCGGAAAGATTGTTTGATCGGGTCAGTAAGTTTCAAAGAATCGAAATCTTCCGGACGGAAGCCATGGGAACGGTTTTAATTCTTGGCGGATGCTTCATGGTCACGGAAAAGGACGCTTTTATCTATCACGAAATGCTCGTGCATCCGGCCATGTCGGTCCTGTCGCACGCCCGTAAAGTTCTTGTAATAGGTGGCGGTGACGGCGGAGCGGTCACTGAGGTCATGAAATATCCCGAAGTGGAATCGATCACCCTGTGTGAAATAGACCGAATGGTTGTCGAGTCATGCCGCGAGTATTTTCCTGAAATATCAGCGGGGCTATCCGATTCTCGCGCCCAGGTCGTTTGTGAAGACGGCGCTGCCTATGTCGCGGGTTTCGAAGAGGAATTCGATCTTATTCTGGTGGATTCCACCGACCCTGTGGGTCCCGGCGCGGCCCTCTTTGAAATGACCTTTTATCAAGACATAAAAAAAAGTTTGAAAAAAGATGGCATCGCAGTCTTTCAGACTGAAAGCCCTCTGTTCATGGAAAAGCAGTTCGTCAAAGCAGTCAAAGATTTGAGAGAGGTATTCGGCCGGCAAGCCGTTTACCCTTATCTCGCTACAGTGCCCAGCTACCCGGGAGGCCTGTGGTCATTTACATTATGCTCGGAATTTTCCCGTCCGTTGGGACAAGCGCCAAGCATTGTGCCTCCTCCCATCGAGGGAGAACTACAGTATTACACCCCGGACGTGCACCGCGCAGCATTCGCCTTGCCCGCATTTGTAGAACGTTTGCTTCTGTGACGAGGCTGATTCAAGGTAATGAACACACAGCCGTTTCTCGGTCACAAATCCAAGGACATAATTCCAGGGTACCCCGTGTTGTTCGGCTGCCCGCTTGACCTGACATGCACGTACCGGAAAGGCACGGGCGAAGCTCCAGATAGCATTCGGCTTGCCTCAGACTCCATTGAGACTTATTCGCCTCTCTTGGACAGAGACCTTTGCGATGTGCAATTTTCCGATCTTGGAGACCTCGATCTGGCAGGGCAATCGCTCGAAGCCTCCTTGAAAAAGATTCGAGAAGCAACTCTCAAAATCCTGGAGAATGGAGCCAAGCCGGCCTGCATTGGCGGTGAGCACACGCTCACACTGCCCATTGTTGAAGCCGTGAAAGAAATCCACGGCGATTTCATGACATTACACTTGGACGCGCATTCGGACCTGAGAGACAATTACGAAGGAAGCGCGATCAATCACGCTACGGTCATCTATCAGGTTTGTCGAGTGATCGGGCCGACCCGACTGCTTCAGTTGGGTATCCGCGCGGGGACGAAAGAGGAATTCTGCTGGATGCGCGAGCACCGCACTTTGATGGAATGGACCGGCGAAAGCCAAAAAGCCCTTCTCAAAAGAATCAGCGACGTACCGGTCTATCTCACCCTGGATTTGGACGTCCTTGACCCGTCCTGTTTTCCCGGAACCGGGAATCCGGAGCCGGGAGGTTGGTTTTACCAGGACCTGGAAAGGTTCTTTCGCATCCTCGATCAAGTCAATGTAGTGGGAGCGGACATTGTGGAACTCAATCCCACTGTTGATCCATCCGGAGTGAGTTCCATAACTGCGGCCAAAATCGTACGGGAAGTTCTGCTCATTCTGGCAGGCAATCCCGATTCATCTTGAGAGAGTGAACTGAATTGAAATGCATTCCTACAGTTACCGGATTGCCGGATCGGTAGTGCCCAAAAATTTTCCTTCTCCGCGTTCCAAGGAGTTTTATCATGTCGGCGGTCGCGGGCTAATACGAGGGCTCCAAGACGGGAATTTTCTTAGACGAGGCGTGTTGCAATCGGCCGACAACTCATGGCTGTCAGTCATCCCGCACTTGAATGCTTGGGGTTGACAGCCGTTCATTCGGCTGCTAGAGAATCGCACATAAAGTCTAAGGGGATACAGTATGAGATTTCTGTTCCTCCAACGCCGGCCGCCGATGTTTTTATTGATATTGGTGTCATTCGGGTTGCTTACCGGCCGACTTTGGGGGAACGATGCGACCGTCCGAGTGGACGCTACGCGACCGGGGGGATGCCCGGATTTTATCGAACTGATCAAGGACATAACACCGGTAGTAGTCAACATCTCCATAGAAAGACAGACCGTCCAGAACAGTTCCGCGTCGCCCCCTCCATTGTTTCGCCTTAATCCTCGTTATTTCGATGATCGCTCCAGGATCAGGGACAGAGTTCAGAGTGACAGCCTGGGAAGCGGGTTCTTCGCCGACACGGCAGGACATATTGTAACCAATGCTCACGTGGCTGAAGGCGCGAGCAAAATCCTGGTCACTTTAGCCACCGGGAAGACGTTGAACGCGAAGGTGATCGCGGTCCATCCCAAGGTAGATCTGGCTCTCCTCAAAGTCGTTCCACCCTACGCGCTACAAAAAGCTCGGATAGGAGATTCGTCCAAACTGCAGGTTGGTGAATGGGTCTTGGCCATGGGAAATCCGTTCGGGCTGGGCAGCACCGTAACGGTCGGAATAGTCAGCGGTAAAGGACGCTTCCTGGGTCTCGGCCCCGATGACAATTTCATCCAGACCGACGCATCAATCAATCCGGGAAATTCCGGCGGCCCTCTTTTCAATATGGCCGGAGAGGTCATCGGCGTAAATACCGCGATCATAGCATCCGGGAAAGGGATCGGATTTGCCATACCGTCGGATTACGTGGCTGAATTGATGCGCGCACCGGCGAATCAAGACAACAGCTCCATTCGAGGGTGGTTAGGTGTATATGTGCAGGATGTGACGGAGCAACAGGCTAAACAATTGGGCATGGGACAAGCCCACGGCACGTTCATTGACGAAGTGCTAGGTTCTGCGCCTGCATATAATGCAGGACTGAAAAAGGGAGACCTGATACTCGATGCGGACGGAGAATCAATTCGCGACGGGCGGCATTTATCGGGGATAGTGTCGGAATCCAAACCGGGTGACACCATAAGGATGAGGATTCAGAGAGGAAAAAAAACTCATATCGTAGATGTTACTATCGGAAAGTCACCCGAATAGATTAGCTTTCAGACATACTGGATTCCTTACGGATAATTGAAGCCAGATCGTTTACCGCCTTTTCCAAATCATCATTCACGATGTGATACCGAAACATAGAGATCATCTCCGTTTCGCTGCGGGCATTCTTGAGACGCAGTCTTATGGATTCCTCCGAATCACTTCCTCGCAACCGCAATCTCCGTTCCAGAGTAGTCATGTCGGGAGCGCTGATGAATATTCCGATAGCCTGGGGAAAGGTTTTGAAGACTTCCCGGGCGCCTTCCACATCAATGTCGAGTATCACGCGTTTCCCGCTGATAACCGCATCCCTGATAGGCCCACTGGGTGTGCCGTACATGTTGCCATGCACCAGCTTCCATTCAGTAAACTCGCCATTATCCACCATCCTTTGAAACCGATCTTTGGTGATGAAATGGTAGTCTTTACCGTCAACTTCTCCTTTGCGCGGGGCCCGTGTGGTGCAAGAAATAGAGTAGAGCATATCGGGAAACATGGGTCGGACAATGTCGATAAGTGTGGATTTACCGGCGCCGGATGGAGCGGATATTACAAATAGGGTCCCTTCTTTCATGAAATGATTTCTTGCGCCTTGAATGATATGATGTATCTTGAACAACGTTCGGTAGTTCTCATGACACGGATAGAGTGGTCGGTCAATCGGATTTAGGCTATAACGAGTCATAGCGCCCGCTTGATTCCTACATTGTGGTTAAGATCGCGGATTTATTGGAAACTCAGGCAATTCAAAGCAAATATTCAGGTACTGGGCATGCTTAGAAAATGTTTTTTTGCAATCCTGTTGATACTTGCCGTGGCAGGCATAGTATACGGCGGTTTTTTCCGAAAACTTCTCGTTTATGACAATTTGGAAAAATTCGACAAACTCAAGGACGCCGGCATTACTATCAAAATCCCCGGTTACGACCAAACGCAGAACCAGCTCACGGTCCAGTCTCAATGGTTCACGGAACCCGAGGCGGTCAATGCGATGACTTTTGACGGGATTGGCCTGTACAAGGATGGCAGATTGATTTCCAAATTCCCGGACCTGAGAATGCTCAAAGGCCGTCGGCCTTGTCCCACTTGAATTTAGCCATTCCGCAGGTGCGGCTAACGCAAAATCACGAATAGTAAACGACAACCGGAAAAGAGGAATCGGCTTTGGAGAAATTAAGACTTCGGGTCCAGGTCGGTCTGGCGGCATTGTTCAACCTCGGCCTGGTCCAATGGCATTTCATATGTTTCCCGGTTTTTAACTGTCATTCTTGTCCGATCTCGGTTTTCTCATGCCCTTTGGGAGTCATCGGGCAATTTGCAGGTGTCGGCCTTGTCCCCCTCAGTGTTGTCGGCGCGGTTGCGCTGGCAGGACTCATTGGAGGCCGTATCCTCTGTGGATGGGCGTGCCCGTTTGGACTCTTCCAAGATCTGCTTTACAAAGTCCCTTATGTGAAGTTCCAAATTCCTTCGTGGACACGGTTTATCAAATATGGAGTATTCTTGGGCTTGGTGGTAGCCGTACCCTTCTTTCTGAGCACGTCTTTTCCTATTTATTTTTGTCGCCTTTGTCCTGTGGCAACCATAGAATCGGCGATCCCCTGGGCGATCATAAACGGAACTACTGAAGTGATTTCATTGTCGATTCGGCTCATTGTTCTGTTCGCAGTCGTCATCCTGGTTATGGGCCACAAGCGGTTCTTTTGCAAGGTGCTTTGCCCACTTGGGGCCTGCCTTTCCGTCTTCAACCGTTTTGCGGCCATATTTCCGGAGCGGAACTCGGATTGCATAGACTGCGGGACTTGTAACAAAGTCTGCCCAATGGAAACGGAACCCGATAAGAATAGTTTTGGAGTTTACGATGATCGGGCGGAAGAGTGCATAACGTGCCTTGAGTGCCACAAGAAATGCCCGACTAAAGCCATTGAACTTTGGGGTTAATCAGGGATTTTTATCAATCGCTCTGGGGCCTTGATCCCGCTTGAGCCAGGGCCCTCTGTTGGGCCCCATACTTCTTGGTAGTCTTTTCGAGTCGATCAACGAGCGTTTCGATAAAGACCTGATAAAATTTCAGCCTGAGATCAGGACTCTCTCGCTCAAGTACCTTGAGATCAAGTTTCAGCACTACACAAAGTTCCCGGGCTATGACATGGGCCGTTCGGGCGCTTCTTGTAAATGCCCCCATCTCCCCGAAACATGATCCTCTACTTAAGTCCTCAATTTTACGATTGTTCTGGAATACTCTTACTGTGCCGGAAAGCAGAATGAAGAAAGTAGTATCGACATCCCCTTCTCGAAGGATAACCTGAGAGGCATTGTAGCGTATGAACGTGCCGAGCCGAATGACCTCTTCTATTTCTTCTCGACTGAATGATCGAAAGAAAGTGATGGATCGCAGGAGATCCGCTTTCTTTGTAACCTTTATGTCCTGAAATGGTATCCGTCGACCTTTAAGCGCCAGATCTATATCCGCAGCCAGTTCTTTGCCCGAGCCATATCTACGATCAGGCTCTTTTTCAAGCGTCCTCTGAATAACGTCATCCAGGCCCGGAGGTAAAGCCGGATTGAAAGTCAATATGGACGGAGCCGGGGAATATCGAATATTATCCATGAGCTCGTATAGAGTGCTCCCTTGAAATGGTCGACGGCCCACGAGCAACTCGAAAAAGACCACACCCAAAGAAAAGAAATCGGTCTGGGGCGTTAACTCCAGACCCTTTGTCTGCTCCGGAGACATGTAGCTGGGGGTGCCTATGATCTGTAGGTCACTGCTCCGATAACCTCGGGCGATAGTGGCAACCCCGAAATCCGCTATCTTGACTCTTCGATCCTTGGTGAGCATCAGGTTTGCTGGTTTTATATCTCTGTGTATGATATCGTGGCTGTGGGCAAAATCTAGGGCGCCACAAATAAATTGTATGAGTTCAGCCACTTTGGTGGGAGGCAGCAGACTGCCCTCTTTGTTGCAAGAGGCCAGGGTGTCCCCTTCCAGCAGTTCCATAGCAATAAAACACTGATCTCCATCCCGCCCCACATCAAACACCGTCACGATACCGGGATGAATAAGCTTCCCCGCGATTCTCGCTTCCTCGAAGAATTTGTCGATGACAAATTCAAGGTCTTTATCTTCGTACACAAGGTCGAACCTACGGGTCTTAAGAGCCAACAATCGATCAATCATCGGATCTCTGGCCAGAAACACGTCGCCCATATTCCCTCGGCCAAGGGTATCGATGATCTCATATCGCCCTATGGTATTGATGATCTGGGTGTTCTTCCCAGTGGACTTGTTGTTATCGCTTTGGGTCACGCGATATCCCCTCGCGTGGTCGTTAGTGTAATCACATCGATCATAATTCAACCATCGCTAATATGGAAGCAGCGGAAACGCGGTCTTGATTTTGGCCCGCCAGCAAGAATATTATATGAAAATACGAGAAAATCAAAAACAAAGAGAGACGGCTATGTGTGAATCCAACGCTTACCTCATTAAAAACGGCCAAGAAGAACTTGTTATGGAAAGTGTGAACCTGGTAAAACCCCAGGGTGAAAAGACGTGGCTGAAGAGTATTTTCGGTGAAGAGATGACCATCAACGCAAGCGTGCGGGAGATGGACCTAACAGGACATCGCATCCTCCTCGAGAGGACATGAGGATTTGAGCTCATACCTCCGCCGCTTGTTTGGTTGGTTTTTATCACGTTTATCGCGGTTTTGATTCCGCTTGACACGAGTTTCAAAGCTCTGTTAAACGGTGTACCTGAAGAGAAGTTGATTATTCCACACCGAAAGGTGGCTTCGAACGGATGTCAACCATGGAGGCAGTGATTGTTCTGAATGCCGGCTACGAATTCATGGGCTTGGTTTCGTGGCAACGGGCCATGATACTTCTTTTCAACGGCAAGGTGGAGGTGGTTAAGGAGTCGGACAGGATCGTCAGGACGGTCTCCCGCACGTTCCGCATTCCGGCCGTGATTCGCCTTATCAAGTTTATCCGTCAGATCTATCGCCGTGAAGTACCGTTTTCCCGGAAAAATATACTTACACGTGATTCATACGAATGCCAGTATTGCGGGCGGGAATTCTCGTCCGGCGAGCTGACGATAGACCACGTTATTCCCAAGGTGCAGGGTGGCCTCAATGACTGGGTCAACGTGGTCGGGTGTTGCCGTTCATGCAACATCAAGAAGGGCGGCCGAACCCCGAGGCAGGCGGGAATGCAACTCGTGCGCAAACCATTCAAACCCACCATAATGGAGTTCATCAATCTGTACTTGAAGCGAAGATTCGGGGCCGACCTCTCGGAGATTCTTGATTTCTAGCGTTAGAACGCAGGAATGCGCGCGCACGGAAAACTTTCGTACCCGCGCGCATTTTTTTGTTGACATGCGTTACCGATGTGATATGAGGCGGGCACTTCTCAACACACTTTTCCATCCCAGTACGATGCACGTAAACGGCCATTTAGATGCCGTTTTCGTGCTTTTAGAGTGTACCCGTCCCCGTCAGCCTATGAATAGGACCTGCCTATATCTTGGCAGAGTCAACCCCACATCCAACCTCCGGGCATGACTTAGACATCATCTCGAAAAAATTGTCAACACTTTTTCACATTTTTTTAGAATGTTGATTATTTTTCTTAGAAGTTTCATTATGTAAACCTCATGTCGAATCTAATGAATGCTCAAGCGAAAGCGGGTTGCGCCGTCAAACACGAAAACTCTTAATGCAGTGGTCATTAAAATTGAGTATAAATCAGTTCTGTTCTGGTCAGGGCAAGAATCACAGCGATTCGTGAAGGTACGCGTCGGCTATGGGCATTGAATCTCATGCTTTCCGTCAGATAGCCAATGCCGTACAGGGTGTCTACACTGCGCGGCGAGGCTTGGCCCTTGCCCTGGTGACAGTGCTGGGCTTCTGTCTAATCGTGAACAGCTCCTGGCATGCAACACCAGACAGTGCTTTGTACCTGGAGCTCGGAGAATCGCTGGCCCGCGGGGATGGGTACCAATTCAATGGGGAACCGCACACGTATGTGCCGCCCGGTTATCCTGCGCTTGTTGCGGCGGTGGCCTACTTTTTCGGACGCGACTTCCTCGCCTATCGAGTATTGATGGCGGTCATGGGATTGCTTACCGCGGGAGCAGGCTATCTGCTGATCCTACGGCTATGCGGCAGTGACGCCGCGTTGATCGTTGGCGGCCTCTTTGCAGTGAATCACGTGCTGTTGCAGAATTCCACTTATACAACGTCGGACGTGCCTTTTGCTCTATTCTCGCTTTTGGCTCTCCACGCCACTTTGTCAGCGGCATCGTGCGGGCGAGTAGCCTTCTGGACAATCCTCGGGGGCTTGATGGTGGGGCTGCCCCCTCTTTTTCGGATCAACGGGTGGGGCCTGCCGCCTGTGGCTGCCTTTTTTCTGTTCCAATCGGATACCGATCGCCCGTTACGGTCACGAGCGGTCGTTGCAGGTCTCTTTCTGCTTTTGTCGCTGGCCCCTTCCCTTGTATGGGAGTTTCACAAGAGCACCTTTCCAATCTCTTCTCACGAAGGGACCTACTTCACTGCTTTAACAGGCAGAACTATCGAGGCACACGTCTGGATCATCTTGAAATCGGCCTGGGAATATGTCCAGGAATCCAGCTACGCTCTTACCGGCGTCTCGATGAAAACAGGGATTCTCGAATTGATTTGCCCTGTTTTGGCAATCATTGGAATGGCAAGAGCGTGGGCTGGTGGGGATCGTCTTCTCGTGCCCCTGACCATTGTGCAATTCTTCGGTCTTCTTCTTTCACCTGCAGGGAGCCGTTATCTAATATTGTTAATTCCGGGTTTGTATCTGTTCCTTGGTCTAGGTCTGATAAGCCTTTTTGCAACGCTTGCCGGCAGACGCGGAATCCCCGCGCAGAAATTCGCTGGGTCGAGGCCGCTTTTGTTAGGCTGTTTCGCTCTTCTGGCGGCCCTCAATGTGGGCCACAATGTGATCACGGTTTTTCACGCACGTATGCCGCTGGAAAGCGGCGGAGCGCAATCTGCGCGTGATCTTCCGTTTTTCGCTGCTGCACGGTGGTTGAAGACCCAACCTTCAGACACGGTGATTTTGACAATGCACCCAAGGGTGCTGCATTACTTGTCCGGTCGTCCGACATGGGAACTCGTACGTTCCGGTGTCCCGGAACATCAAGCACTGATCGAGGATCAGGATCAGATCCGTGATATCGTACTTAGTCGAAAACCGGCTTTCCTCTTTTCAGACAAGGCTGACCCGGCTCGATTCAAGAAAACCATCGAAGCCATCGAAAGCTTGGGCTTGCGACTCGAAGAGGTACCGGAGGCAACTGCGGTTTTATCAAATAGATTCTGCCTCTGGCGAATATGTCCCGGCCCCGGCTGCCCGTGATGCTGACGGCGCACGAGGAACTGATCGGAAGCCTCACAGGAGAACGTTGAGATGCTGGATGTCATCGGCTTTGGCTCCTTAAACCTCGATGAGTTCTGGGAGGTTACGCCAGGATTTCTACAGGCCCACGGATTACGCCCTGGTGAAGAGTATGTCAGGGACTTTGACTGGTTTGCCGAGGTATATCCACTACTCAGTATCGAGGGAGATTTGAAGGCCGCCGATCCGGGCGGATCTGCCGCCAACATGATTGCGGCTCTGTTTAGGATGGGATTCACAACGGGATTTTATGGGGCAACGGGAAAGAATGATGTCGGGCACTTGCGCTTGGAAGAGCTAGGTAAGCCGGAAAACCTGAAAATTGAGACGCCTGAGGTTCCGGCAGGAAGATGTCTCGCTCTTATTGACACGCAAGATCCCGGCAGGGATAGGGCCTTAGTTGTGCTACCCAATGCAAACGACCTGGCGGGCTCGGACGAAATGGACTTGCAATATTTTGCGGATACCCATTGGGTGCACCTGACTTCGTTCGTATCCAGGGGACCGTTATCGGCACAGATAAAACTGGTGGAAGCGCTTCCGGAAAAGGTTCGTATCAGCTTTGACCCAGGGGTAATCTATTCCGCTCTTGGATTGGATGTGTTACAACCGATCCTCTGCCGGGCAGATTCGTTGTTCATCACCAGCGAAGAGCTGAAAACCTTGACGGACCAACCTGATGTGGAGCAAAGCGCAGAGGATCTCCTCGAAATAGGGGCTCGCACCGTGGTGGTCAAGTTGGGCGCAAAAGGGATGCTGGCTTTTCAGCGCGGTAGGTCCGTGTTTCAGTCGGCTGTGCCTCCTGCCGTCGTCAATGATCGCACCGGTGCGGGTGATGTGGCGGCAGCCGGGTTCCTTGCCGGAAGACTCAAGTCTCTGCCGCTTGAGGTCTGTCTTGAACTCGCCGCGGCCGCGGCCTCAAAAAGTATCGAAGGTTACGGAAGAAGCACATACCCGGACCGAGACTTCCTGGCAAGATTCTTGGCGGTGTAAAAGGACTCTCCAAACAATTCCAGCCCGTTGGCTCAACCACATGCCCCGGAGGATGAACATGGGACCCGGTCCTAAAAAAGTTTTTGTCAGCGACTGCGAAGGCCCAATAACAAAAAACGATAACGCCGCGGAGCTTGCCGAAGCTTTCGTTCCCGGCGGCGACCGATTCTTCAAAACCATAAGCCTGTATGACGACTACCTGGCGGAAATCGTGAGGCGACCCAATTATAAAGCAGGCGACACTCTGCGGTTGATCTTGCCGTTTTTCAAAGCCTTCGGTCTGGACGACAGGAGCATGATCAAGTTCTCTCGCCGCAATATTGAAATGATACCGCAAGCCCAAGATATGTTGCACAATGTGCTGAATTTGATGCCGGCATATATCGTCAGCACCAGTTATTCTCACTACATCAGAGCGGTTTGCGACGCGATAGAGTTTCCGGTCATAAATACATACTCCACGAAACTGGAACTGGATGCATACCGGCTTGACGCGGACGAAAAGGCGACCCTCAAAAATCTGCACAGGCGTATACTCGATCTTCCGGATTTTATTATTCCCGCCGGGGCTTCATCGGCCGACGTTCTTTCCGACAAGGACAAGATGACGGTCCTGGAGCTGGACGAGATTTTTTGGGGAATTCTCCCGGGAATGCAGATCAATAGGGTTATCGAGGAAGTCAATCCGATCGGAGGTCGCGAAAAAGCCCGCGCCATTCGAGAAATAGCCGAAATCGAAGGCGTCGGTTTGGAAGACATTTTCTACGTGGGTGACAGCATAACGGATGTGGAAGCGTTCCGCATGGTGAAAGACAGTAACGGCATAGCCCTCTCATTCAACGGCAATGATTGGGCTGTTAGGGAAGCCTCTTTCGCCATCACAGGTCAAAATGCTCTCCCGACAGGCTGGTTGGCGGAGCTGTTCCTGAAGCATGGTCATGCGGGATTCCAAGATCTCACCATGGACGCGGTGAATGCCGAGAACGCAGAAAGGATTTCCCGGCTCAGTTGCAGGGTCAGGAAAGACGTTAGAACGGAAAAGATCGGCGGGCTCGGCTGATCCATCAATAGATGAAGGGGACAAATTTCCAGGTGTGTTTACGATACTCCTGGTATTCCGGAAACTTATCCATCAACAGGCGTTCTTCCTTCACCGCTTTCACCACATAAAAAATGAGGACTCCCGCCCAAAGAGGCGCCGCAAGGAGGCTGCCGAAGGCCAGGACATAGCCCCCAATGCCCATGATGACCCCAATGTACATAGGGTGACGAATATAAGTGTATATGCCGCTGGTAACGAGTGTCCCGCTCCGCCTGGGCGCACCGAAGACGCGAAAATTTCTTCCGAGGTCTTTGAAGCTCAACAAGCCCAGAACAAGACCTCCGATGCCTATGAGTGCTCCCGCAATCTGCTGTGCGACGGAAATGTCCGGGGGCCAAAAAGCGGCTTCAATCGGGGCCACTATCAGGGCCAAAATAGCGCATGTAACGTAGCCTAGAGTAATGCCCTTAAGATCTTCTCCCCTGCGATGAGGATCTCGATGAGGCCTGGTCAGACTGAAAGGCCCGGTGCTCTTGCGACCTCTTTCCAAAAGGATCAAATAGAGGATCCCCCAGTTCAGATTGTAAACGGTTTTGAAACCCAGCCTCCGGACCATCAGGGCCACGGAAGGAGATCGGTGACCGGACAAACACGTTACCAGCACCGGTACGTCCTTGGGCCTGCTCTTTGCGGCCTCCGCAACCCCTACTCCCCACGGATAATTCTCTGCGGCCTGAAGACGATTCCAGTAGAATTCCGGTTTTGTCCGAACATCGATGATCCAGGTGTTCTCCGGCAGGGTGTCCAGTTTCCAGGGAGACAACGGCCGAGCGCCACCGGTAATTGTGACGAGTTCCCCTCCTACCAAAAGATTGAGGAGCAGGATAAGGTTCGCCTGCCTTGTCCAGCCGTTTGTCATGTTCTCGGCGCGGACGCTCTTGAGGATGAAGCCTGTTTGCAACAGATATAGCGCCAGCAGGATTCCCCAAACTATCCATGCTCGCTCGCTGCCGGTCAAAACACACACGCCCGCTAAAATCAGGACTATCGCCGTGGTCAGAGGATGAATGAGATGAGTCGAATGGACCCTTGAGAACAGATGGCTGTCTTTGGTAATGGACGGGATAAATACAAAATACGAGACGAGTTCGAAGAGCGAAAAAACCAGAAGAAAACCGGCAGGAATGAAAAGGATCAGCACCACTACTGTCTCGAAACTGTCGAGCTCTCGTAAAGCGAACCCGGTTTCCATCACCACAGAAATGATTACCGCCGCAGCCACAGCGTAAGTGGCCACAATCAACGCGCTGCTTTCTTGTAGCCACTCCAGACAATGGGTCCAATTAGAAACCGACTTTTCCGGTGGAGAAATCATTAATACCTAATTGTACACGAAGTGCTCACGAGATAGCTTAATGACATGCATTTTTCAAGGCGAATTTCTTGAGCCGCATCAGTACGCGTCGCCGGATCTTTATAATAATTATCGAGAAACTTTCATGACCTGCTCTTCATTCTTCTCAATTTTTTCAGGAGCCTTTTTCTGGCGGCCATGGCCTTCCGCTTCTTCTTAACGCTGGGCTTTTCGTAAGCCCGTCTTTTCTTGGTTTCCGTGAGGATCCCGGATTTCTGAACCTGTTTTTTGAACCGCCTCAGTGCATTTTCAAACGGTTCGTCTTCTTTGACAATAATGCCCGGCATGCAGAATCTTCTCCTTTCAAGAAAAGCCTACTTTTGTCTGATAGGGGGTTTTTCCAGAACGGTCAAGGTCATCGTCGAATGACCTGCCGCCTCTTCCCCGTCCTTCTTAAATACTTTGACAATACTAAGGATATGGACCTGTGTGGTTTTCAGGCGCCGACCTTTGTGAAGATCAATATTCCAGAAATCTATGTGTTAGCGCGAGGCGCCGGTCGGAGGTATCAGATCCCTTCTACTAGGCATCTCCAGGCTGAATTACCTTGAACACGGGATGCCTATTCGGATTTGGCCGGGACGCCGCCTTCCGGCTGTCAACTTGATGCTGAAGAATCGGCGTCTCATCAGAATACAATAACATAGGACAACAAGCAGGCCCCGTCAAGCTGAATCAAGAAAAAACGGGAGTTTCTGAGCAACTTTTTTGATCACGCGGCTCCAGACGTCTAGGGAGCCGGGGCTCTCGTGGGCAAAGGCCCAAGAAATCTCTCTCCCAGTCGCCAGATCATTACTGAATAGAATAGAATCGTCGCGGCAACTGCGGGATGGAGTCCGATAGTCGCTTTGCTAACGACAAAAATTACCAGAGACACTACAGCTAAAATCAGGGGAAACAGAGCATTGCCAGGCGCAAATAAGCGAAATCGAATCTGACAGTACAAAAATGTCAGGAGCACCATGGTCAGTTTGGTCAAAATTATGACCAGACATCCCCCCATCAGTCCATATGGCGCAACCAGTGTCCAGTTGAAAAGTAAATTGAGGAGAGTCACGATCACGGTGAAAAGCAATAGAACGTTTGCACCACCGGCCACCATCATCAGATAGAAGAACAGATTGTTTTCAAAGGAAAGCAATATTGTCCACACGAGGTATTTTTGCATCCAGGCGGCGTCGGAGAACTCAGCCGGATAAATGAGCCCGATAAGCAAATCGCTCTCTGCATAAAGAAAAAGCATTATTGGAAAAGCAATAGCCATCAGCCACATGGCGTTGCCTCGCACGAGCCCCTTCACTCGATCTCTGTTCGTCCACCAGAGCGAGGCAAGCAACGGGAAAATAACCCAACCCAGAAGCTGCTCGGAAGCCAGTGTTGAAATGGGGTCCACAATGTTCCACGTCGCGCTGTAGTACGCCACACCTTTGACTCCGGTTGCGCCTTCCAGGAAAAAGATGTTGGTTTTATTGTAAACGATTCCCAAAATCTCTATTAGAGCGAAAGTCACTGCTCCGCGAAACAAAGACCATATTGCCGAGCTGTCCGGGCGTCGAAAGAGTGCGCCCGAATATGTAGCGTGGGTATTTATAATTGCGAAACCGAGCCTTACCGAAGCTGATATCAGTGCAAATAGGCTGATCACAACTGGATGGAGCCCCATGGCTGCTGACGAGAACCCAAATCCGTACCCCAAAAGTGATCCGGCAATCTTGATGCGGGCCTCCTGGTCTTGACGACCTCTCACTCGCAAATCCGCAAAAAAGGTGTCCGCAAATGCGTCCAGTCCAAATCCCAGGCAGACAAGTATCAAGATCAGCGTCATTTCCGTGGAAAAACCCTTGAAAACGCCAAATCCCACTACGAACGACATGGTGGGCAAGAAGAGCGCCAATTTGATGATATTCACCCGGTTGAGGATATCCGACTTTTCCGCGGCGTCACTGCGGCCCAGAGCCGCCACCAAGGGATAGTACAATCCAAACTGGATCACTTTCATCACCACGCTGGCCGCGGCTAAAGAGTACATAAGCTCGCCATAGACGAAGGAATCCAACCATGCCAGATAAAGGAAGAATGCCACGTTGGCCAGACTATCCAATCCCTGAGCTGACACCAGATGGGCAAAACGGCTTAGGATCCCCGTTTCCGCGGGCCTGGAATCGGGCTGAGATTGGGTGTGTGCCGAAATTGAGTCGGCTTCTTGGGTCAAACCTGATTTCTCCTATGCCTCTGAATTTCCATTCTCCCCCAAAGGGGGAGCACAATAGTAGCCGTGGGTGCAACCCACGGCTACTAGCGGATATACACTCTGACCCTGAAGGGGTCCAGGGCCCGTATCATTTATTGATTTACCTCGTACCCTGGGTTGCGCCCACGACTATTGTCGTTTCGTCCCTCTGGGACGAAAACCGGTTGATCTCGAAACGAGCCTTATTTTAACACCTGTACCCTCCCCCCTTTATTAAACGGGAGGTTAGAAGGGCTTTTCTTACATACTTGAACGCGAATACGTATCAGAACGAGCCGTCGATTGTAGCCCTGATGCGGGCGCGTTATCAAGGGCCTGCTGTTCGGTGTGTCTGTTGAGCATTAGGATTTGATTTCAGGTACTCGCGCAGATGGGGTTGCTCGTGCACCAAGTGACACTTTAGGCACGGGTGCTTGAGATCAACGGGCAAACGGCCTACCTCGTTTCTGTTAAAAAAACTTCGGGCCGTGACGGCGAGTTCGCTGTTCCGGATGTCCACAAGATCCCCTTGCCCTGGCCCGGCTGGGGAGTACATTCCGAGATCGTCGTCTTTGAAAAAGAGAAAACAGCATGGAGATACGCCACCGTC
>DATJPW010000393.1:0-23937 GCA_035506215.1 Desulfomonilaceae bacterium | reverse complement strand
GGATTGGCGCGAGTTGTCGCTCCGGGAATTCCTCACCATGTAGCTCCAGCGTGGTAACCATCGGTAGCTCACTTTCTTTGGTGACGATGATTACTTAGCTTAAATAGAACTGATGGTTGAGTGGTGTCTCACATGCGCATCACACACTGATTGTTAGGCCATTCCCAAAAGGAGAAGAGAATATGGGGAGGATCACTTCTGCTCGAGCTTGGGCCAATAATGAAGTCGCGTACGTTGCCTGGGAGATCGACGGCAAGCTGGATGGCTGCCTCGGCTTTGAGGTGACACGTGTGTACCTGAATAGCGATGTAACAGTGGTGCGACGACCGGATGGTTCGGAGGACCGCGTTAAGTGCGCCGCGTGGGTGGCCTTCAAAGGGCAACGCAACCCGTATTGGCTCCCGCAGGACACAGGGGTCTGGCCGGTACAAAAGCTTAGCTGGCGAGACCTTACGTTGCGCAAGAAAAGAGATGGTATGATCCGGCGTCCCGCCGAAGTTTTGGTCCGCTACGAGATCCGTCCCGTGGGCGACCTAAAGCCGGGTTTGGAGCCGGTGCCGCCTAACGGGCGGGATTTTGCCGATGTGGTCAAGCGCGACAGCAACGGACGGCCTGTGATCGGCCCAGACGGCAAACCCGTCACCGAGCGCGTCAGGTCATACGAGGGGAAACCGCGTCCGCTGGGCTACCTCGCGGAATCAATCACGACAAACGAGGTTCACGTCACATCACGCCGCGGGTCGTTCCGATCCACCTTCACTAATGGCATCCTTGCTGCGCAGTGGCTGCGAAACGTCCTGAATGAGGACGGTGTCATCGAAAAAAACGAATTGATGGAAAAAATCCAGAACCCTGATGATCCTCATCGCAAGTATCTTGCTGGGGACGTGATACCTCTCATCCGGGAAATCTTTGAACGCCAGGGAACATTCTACTTGGCACTTTACGAACTCGACGACAAGGAACTCGAAGAAATCCTTATCGCCAATGCAGCACGCATCCATGTCATTCTGGCAAACACCGCACTGGAAGATGGGAACTGGGATGCACGCAACGCGACGGCACGGCAAAAACTCGTTGACGCGGGAGTGGACATCCAGCATCGCATGTTCAACAACAGCACCCACATCGGCCACAACAAGTTTGTTGTGCACGTGCCTCCAGGCGGCGGTCCTCGCTCCGTCTTGACCGGGAGCACCAATTGGACTTCCACCGGCTTGGCCGGTCAGACGAATAATGCATTGCTGGTCGAGAACGATGCGATGGCAGGCGTGTTCCTCGATTACTGGGAACGCCTGAAGAGTGACGAGCTGGAGCTGCCGAACCCACTCAGCGAGGAGATGAAGGATAACCAGCAAAGCCAGGCCTTTCGCAAGTCCAACGAAGCAGCCTCGCAGGTGCGATTGGCCGGCGAAGCCAATGTTGACGTGTGGTTTTCCCCTAACATGCTCCAGCGCAGGAAACCGACTTCAAAGAATAAGCCTACTCCAGTGCCGCCGGACCTCACTGAAGTGTATCATCTCATGCGCCTTGCAAAGGAGGCCATCCTTTTCCTCGCCTTCTATCCCGGACAGTCGGGCAAGGACTGCATCATCGGCGAAGCAGTTCGCATCGGTGCCAACGATCCTTCGGTCCTTGTTACCGGTGCGGTGTCAACTCCACAAGCCATGCCAAATTACCGTCCGAAGAAGAAGAATGAGGATGACGAAGTGGTCGACGAAGGCGAGTCACCGACGACGTACGATACCGGTAACGTGTCCATCGTGCGGGCCGCGAGGATCGACGACCGCGGCATCCTTGGCGATCTGGGAGCGGAACAACTTACCGCGAGCGCAGGTCACGGTGCCATTATCCATGACAAGCTGGTAGTCATTGATCCGCGTCTACCGGAGTGCACCGTTGTCCTGGGCAGCCATAATCTCGGCTTCAAGGCGTCATACTCCAACGACGAAAACATGCTCATCGTTACGGGCGATCAGGAACTTGCTGCGGCTTATGCGGTGCATATCCTCGATGTCTTTGATCATTATCGCTTTCGTGCTGTCAATGCCGAGCGAGAGCGAACCGGAAAAGATCAATGGTCGGGTTTTTTGGATACGACCGATCGCTGGCAAGACGGCTACGTGGAAGGCCGAAAAGGTGCACTGATGCGCTATTTCGCCCGATAGCCGGCGGTGGAAAAAGGTAAAAAGTAGACATGCTTCTTCGGAATTCCGGGGACACCATACTTAATTGGTGACATCCGACCGTGGCGAATTTTATTTTCAGGGCATGGCCGGATTGGCGCGAGTTGTCGATCCGGGAGTCCCGCACCATGTGACTCAGCGTGGTAATCGTCGGCATGAACGTACCGGGAGACCGTTGGGAAGTGACGACTTTGTCTTAAAGCTTGAAGTGATCCCGGGAAGGTCGGTGCGCCGCGGAAAGCCTGGTCAGAAAGGCCCTCTGAGATAGGTATGGTTCCCCGGAATTGATAGATGGATTATCAAGACTTGAATGAAGATCCGCACATCCATGGACTAAGGATGGATCAAGTGGTTGACTGAGAACGAAAGACGGAGCCTAATCTAATTAGCTCCGTCTCATGAGTTCAGAAACTCACGCTTATACGACAGGAGTTCCCGTCGCATGTTTTCGTCATATTATGTTTCGAAGCTGTTGTTTTCTCCTACCACAAAGCTCCTTTCGTTAGTCGGTTAAACACCGCCTTCGAAGGCAATCGAATACCAATTGAATCTATTTTCTCCCTATCAACTCCGGGAGTCAATGAATTTTTATGTACTGGGCAGACCAGGCGGAAATCTCGGTCCTAAGGTTCGGCAGAGCCCCTCTGAGACAAGTATGGTGTCCTCAGAATTTTATCTACCTGCCAGTGGCCTGCCCCTCAAAAACTGGTCCAGCTCCTGAATCAGTATAGACTGAGCGGCTCAGCTAACGGGAGAGTTCAGGTCATTGGGGCGAAGGTCCGCACCAGCGACAATTCAGGGATGCCACAAGGGTAGGGGGTACCGGAAAGAAACCAAGTTGACATCTACTTGACATTTTTTGGACTGAAATGGACTGGGACGGATTCAATCGGATCGACGTTGTTTGAAATGACCTCACTTTCTGCACAAGCCGTTGATATTATAGGGGTGAGAAACGCATTCGAGATGCGTTTCGCAGGCAATCGATCAAGATTTTGGGACGCGAGTCCCGAAGCCTCGTTCTCTTATCTGCCGGCAGACCGATTCAGGCAAATACACGCAAACGCTATCCTTGTGTACGGCCCCAATAAAGGTGTAATCGCTGTTTCCTATATCTCTCAGGACGAGACGCGGAAGGATTCGAGCGTTGACTCGAAAGTGCTCTTCGAACCTGAATGAAAAGATCGATAAGTTAAAGCTGAACAGATCCAGAGTTTGGTAATAATTCAGTATTGCCGAAAGGCCCTCCAGGAAGCAATTCAGCGCTTCCTCTCCCATTCCAAGTATGGATTTCTGCTCGGGAAAAATGCACCAGACATCCGGGATATGACCCATCGGCGCATAGCCTACGGTCCAGAAGGTCGGGCCTATCTCTCCAATGTAGCGAGACGCCCTTTCTTTCTCCGCGCGGATGAAGTCGTCCCAGAACTCCCTGCCATTTTCACGGTAATACCTGTTTGCGCCTTCAAGCTGGAGCCGCATGTGGTTCATAGGATGGTCCCCGCAGATGACCTGAAGGTGAGGGTGGACCAGACTAGAACCTGCCGGGGGCATGTAGTTCCAATTGACGGAGAAGCAACGTGCCCTGCTGTCAAGCTCGGAAACTCTCAGGATGAACTGCTGTACGGCAAGAAATGCGTCCCTCATCATTTCGGGTGTCAGCTCTTCCATCCGCACGAAGTGTTGGGGCGAGAAAACGGCTATTCCCACATAGCGATCCAAAGGAAGGACATTGGGGAGCAGGGTCGCACTTCCTATCTGAATCTTTCCTCCTGGAATCAATTCCTCAGGGAATCCTGGGGTGGAGGTTTCGATATTTTCCGGGCAGAAAGGGCAAAATATCCCTTCTGATCGCTTGAAAGTTTCTTCTGCATTGGGGATTTTGGGGGGTTGATATGGGAGGTTCAAGATCCGTCCGGTCGTCCCGGTCAAAGGATCAGTACGGATCTCAAAGGGGATTTCCTCCCTTTTCCCTGCTCGGATAAGGGTCATCGTATCGTGGAGCGTTTCAAACTTGATGGGCATCGGGGCACCTCCTTCAGGCCGAGAATATACTCCTGTGCCGCAATGTTCAAGCCGGGACTCGGCGGAACACAGGCAGAGTGTTGAACGGTTAGGTCTCAGTTTGAAGAAACCTGGAAAAAGGTGACGGCTAGAGGAAAAGGCTCAGAAGGCGGTCACAATGACGGGGGCGCCTTACTGTATGGGTGTCCCCATTGACAACATGGATCGTCAGCAACTATCAGAAAGTTCACATGTCTCGCCAAGGAGGAACAGATACTATACCTCTAGCTTAACAAGTGGTACATAATCTGAGGGTAGGCCAACACACGGTGAGAAGGTGAGATTCGAACCGGAGCAGGGAGGCTCACAGCCGATGAATAATGTAAAGGTTTTTCAAACGACACCTCGCGTTACTGTGGGACCGGGCTCGTTGAACCTTATTGGAGATGAGGTTAAACGAATCGGCGGCCGCAAAGTTATGATCATTACCGATCCCGGACTGGTTCAAACCGGCATTGTGGACGGACTGGAGAAACTCCTCGGTGATTCTGGCGCTGCCTTTTCACGCTTCGATGAGGTCGAAGCTGATCCACGGTATGAGATCGCGTCTCAAGCCGCCAAAAGCGCCAAGAATGCCGGTGCGGATCTCATCATCGGCATTGGAGGCGGGTCACCTCTTGACATTGCCAAGGTAGCTTCCATTGCCGTCACGAACAGCCAGCCAACGAATACATTCTTCGGTATTGACCTAGTTCCGAAACGGGGTCTCCCCCTGATCCTCGTCCCCACCACGGCAGGTACCGGTAGCGAGGTGACTCCAATCGCTATCCTCTCCGACTATAATGAAAAACTCAAGAAAGGGATTGTTAGTCAGTACCTGTTGCCTGCAGTTGCAATTTTAGATCCTGAACTGACTTTAGGGCTGCCCGCGAACCTCACGGCAGCTACCGGAATGGACGCACTCATTCACGCAATCGAGGCATTCACCTCCAAGAACGCCTATCGCATCACAGACATGCTCGCGCTGCAGGCAATGGATCTTATTTCGCGGAACATCCGGACCGTGTTCACCAATGGATCCGACTTAACCGCGCGGGCCGGGATGCTCGAAGGAAGCCTCCTCGCCGGCATGGCCTTTGCCAACGCAGGCGTCACAGCCGTCCATGCGTTTGCATATCCAATAGGTGCGGAATTCCACATTCCTCATGGCGTGGCGAACAGCATTATGCTGACCCCTGTGATGGAATTCAACATCCCGGGTAACTTATGGAAGTTCCGGCGAATTGCCGAAGTGCTCGGCGAAAACGTGAAGGATCTCAGTGAGCGCGAGGCCGCGCAGCGCTCCGTAAATGCTCTGCGCGCGTTAGTTACTGACCTCAAGGTCCCGCAGAGGCTTAGTGAATTTGGGGTGAAGGAGCAGCACATCCCAGCTCTGGCCGAGGGAGTCATGAAGGTCACACGTCTGCTCGCGAACAATCCGCGAGAACTGACTCTTACCGACGCTGAAGATATCTATCGTCGCGTGCTGTAGACTGAGTCACCGTTTTTCGGGGTCAGTCTGATTCCGAGATTTGACTTCCATTTTCGCTTACGTTGAACACCATCATAGAATTGGCGGGACGGACCAATCGATGCTCTTTGATAGAATATGCGGTTGCCGTGTTGCCGTGTCATGAGCCATTCAGGTCCCGATCTATGAGCCATTTTGCCTCCACCTTTGGGTCTGATTGCCCCACCGGAATTTCCAATGGCCCGGATTTGACCACGATTTTAGGCGTAAACCCCGCAGTGATCGTCCTGGCATAATACCTGCAGTAGGTTGACCCCAAATAAAGAGATCGCGTATTGGGCCTCGGCGTGAAGCACGTTGTCTGAGGGACAGCCATCTAAAGTTGGAAATGATCGCTTCCGGCCGCAGGCACAATAGGCTGTTTCTAGGCACATAAGTTTAGAATTATCTGTAAGGCTTCGGAGGCTAACCTCCCTGAAATTGATTGGTCCAAAGTCGGAGGGAGATAATGAATCCAAGAAACAGAACAGATGCTCCTGACCCAAAAGGCAGCAACGAGATCGCACGACTACTGGAATCTGAAGACACAACTCAGAGCATTGATCTGAGCAATCTGTTGACTAGGGATGTAACTTCTTCCGGCAGCTTTGACATAAGGGGGCAAATCTGGTCAACGACATTCGGCAAGCTCTTGCAAGCCCTACCTATTCCGGTTTTATTGGTCGATCAGTCCCGAGCGATTGTCGTGACCAACCAGGCCGGCGCAAGGCTTAATCCTGCATACGAGAGACTTCATGGACTCGCCTTCCTAAGTCTTTTCCCCAAACCTTCCACTTCTGCCGCCATTGAGGGACTACTTGAACGGGTTCTTGTGCACAGAAAAACGAAGGTCACCGAAGCCCTTATGCAGATTGGGAACAGCTTGATATGGAGCCGCATGACGTTGCGACCGATCAGAATCGCAGACAGCAGGTTCATTCTGGCTATCATAGAGGATCTGACCCTTGAAAAGCGCCAAATTGCACTTCAACTGAAACATCAAAAAGATCTTCAGAAGGCACACGATGAGCTGGAGAAGCTTGTGGAAGAGCATACAGCCGAATTGCGTACAGCCAACGAGGCACTGAGAATGCTGGTTTCCGGACTTGAAGAAAGGATCAAAGAACAGCAGGAGAGGGCGTCGCTGAACTTGACGATGGTAGTTAAGCCATTGCTCGATCAGTTGAAAGCTGAGAATCTCACTGAAAGCGAGAGGAAGATCCTTAGCAGAGTGGAATCGCACCTACAGAACATTTTTTCGAGCTACGGCTCTCAAGTCGCGAAGATCTCGTCGTTGCTGACGCCAAAGGAGATTCAGATTTGCGACCATATTCGGTCTGGGCTCACCTCAAAGCAAATTGCAGCAGCTATGGGGATCAGTGTGGATACGGTCAACTTTCACCGGCAGAATATAAGAAAGAAGCTTGGGCTTACCGACACGGGCGACACCCTGGTTACCTGGGTAAGAACCCACCTAGGAAACGGTGACAAATGAGCGGATGTCGGTCAGTGACGGGTCGTCCGCGGTTGAAAGGTCGATGGCAAAGGTAATGACAGATGCCACGCTGGAATTGCAGAGTGTCGTAGAAGTTGTGGAAATTGCAGACGGCTGATTTCTGGCCACGAAAACCTTATGGTGTTACAATCCATTGCATTGTAAGCATCATTGCAGGTTTCCGGAGAATGGAAGAGTAGCTGTGGCGAAGCGCCAGATTAGGGCAGCGGAATTCCTCTCGGACATTAGGGCTGGAATGGATGATTCCGGCCTAATGCACAAGTACGGGCTTTCGGCCCGCGAAGTCCTCAAGGTCATGTCGAAACTTATCTGGGCGGGCCTCATGTCCCCAGAGGAGCTTGCCCAACGCAGGTCTTTGGCCAAAACGGTTTACATGCCGATATTCAAATGTTCGTCCTGTAATGAAATAACGTATATGAAGCTCGAAAAGTGCCCTCATTGCAGCGCACCCATGAAGAATTTGAACGAGAAAAAGTCTGACTTCAGTCTGTAGTATTCTTTCGTAAATTCCTGCGGTTTCTTTATTGTTGGCAGGCTGCACGCTGCAAAGTTTGGAGGCGACGGAGGATGAAACGCAGAATTAGTGCAAAATCCATGCGTGAAGACATCCGTTCCGGACTAAGTGAGGCCGCGTTGATGGCAAAACACCATCTTTCTTCCAAAGGACTTCAAAGGCTTTTCAACGAGCTAATCCACGCCAAAATAGTTACACACCAAGACCTTTACAAAAGATTTGCGTCCTACCGAGAAAGAACGGATCAAGTAAAGCAGCGACAAGCTCGGAGAGCGGGACTATCGGTGAAGCTGCCTGTATGTGACGTAGGCTCAACGAGTTTCGGGATCGTAAGGGATATATCTGAGACGGGGCTCCGGGTGGCAGGGATCAAATATCAGGTCGGCGATGTTACAACATTTCAGTTGCCTATAGACGCGTTCATGAAGGCGGACCCTCTATTGGTTATTGCCAAATGCCAATGGGTTTCGGAAAAAGGTAAGAAAACTAAATACTTCGTGGCTGGTTTCGAGTTCATAGATCTTTCAGATTCCGATCTGAACAGCCTCCGAGACTTCGTCAGTTTTTTGTTGGCTAGCAAATCAGGAGAATGGCAAACTACCATCTGACGAGATCACCGCAATAATGGCGCCGCACCAAACCACTTTGCGCCCGCGCGAATTTGGCTATCCAATGCGAGCGCTCATGCAAAACGAATTAGGTTATGACGGTTGAATCCACGGTGCCGGCAATCAACAGCGCCAAAAGTTGGTCAAATTGGTAGCCTTATGTCCCAGGCTAATCAGTCTATTCAGCGAGTGTGAACATAGCCATGAGCAATAAAGAGCCATCACGCGAAGGAAAGTTGTCGCTCGATGACGCGGTCATTAAATCCCCGGAGTTTCGAGCCTCCCAGGTTCGCCGATTGTACGCCAACTCTCGTGCAGGTACGATGGGAGCGTTGTTAGGCATCATCGTTGTTGCCCTTGCCATTCGTGAGCACGTACCGCATATCAGGTTGATAACTTGGATTGCGATCTACGTTGCTCTTCAAGTTCCTAGATACTATCTTCTCCGAACTTTCTCTGATCGGAATCGGTCAGCCGCGGACATCATTCAATGGGGTCGGACTTTTTCCTTTTTGACTTTCTTATGTGCGCTGGTATGGGGTTCCACGGCGATTTTTATGTTTCCGGCTGATTCCTCTGCGCATCAAATGCTTGTCGTGATAGCACTTGCAGGCATCTCTTCCGCCGCCGCCGTAGTGTACTCACCGCTGAGCGAGTGCTACGTACCAGCGGTTATCGCTATCTTGTCACCCCTTCCTCTGCGATACTTCTACGAAGGTGGGGAGACTAACGTCTTCATCGGCATCTACATTCTCCTGTTTATAGGTGTGCTTTTGATCGTAGGGAGGCTGACACATCGCTTTGTCATCAACAGCCTGAAACTGCAATTTGACAAGACCGATCTTGTAGAATCCCTGTCCGAGCAAAAAAGAGTGACCGACATTCTTAACCAAGAGCTTATGGCCGAGATAACGGTCCGTAAACATGTGGAGGAGCAGCTTCGTGTCGAGACGGAAAAGTTCAAAATGCTCTCCGACAGCGCTCCGTTTGGCATGGTAATGATAGGTAAGGATGGAACCTTTGAATACTTGAATCCCAAGTTCACGGAAATTGTGGGCTATGACCTGAGCGACGTACCGAACGGACGAGAGTGGATCCGAAAGGCTTATCCCGATCGTGAGTACAGCCACGAGGTGGTTTCAGCCTGGTTCAAGGCTTTGAAAGAGCATTGTCCTGGTGAGACCCGATCCGGAGTTTTCGAAGTAACCTGTAGGGACGGAAGTCAAAGGACTATCCATTTTAGGACGGTCAAACTAAATACAGGCGAAGATTTGATGACCTGTGAAGATATTACCGAAAAGAAGCGATCGGAAGAGGAGCTGCAAACTACTCTCCGGCGTTTCTACACAATCCTTTCAAGTATGTATGCCGGGGTTCTGCTTGTGACCGAGGACGGCCTGGTCGAGTTTGCCAACCAGGCCTTCTGTGACCTTTGGGACATAGACCAACCGCCGGCCAGCCTGCGCGGACTGACATCCTCTGAAGTGATTCAAAAAGTCAAAAATGTTGCCACCCAACCGGAAGCAGTAATTCGCGTACCGGAAATCATTGCCGAGCTACTCCCTGGTAGGGGTCAGGAGGTTGCCGTAGAAGGTGGCCGAACTTACCTGCGGGATTTCATTCCCATCCTTGTGGAAGGGAAGCGCTACGGACGCCTATGGCACTTCCAAGACATCACAAAGATTAAACAGGCTGAGCAGGCCTTAAGAGAAGCCAATGAAATTTTTTATACTTTCGCGGATCAGCTACCAGCCGTCGTCTTTATTAAAGACCATGACAGCCGCGCTGAATATGTCAACGAGTACATGAAGGAGGTATTCGATTGTCACGACTGGGTAGGCCGCGAGGCGTCTGAATATTTCGCGCCTGATGTTGCCGAAGCCTTTTCAGCGGATGACCAGAAAGCACTATTGGACGGTCCGGTTCTGAGAGAGGAATGGATACCGGACAAAAGAGGCGTTAACCGCCTTTGGGAGACGAGAAAATTTCCTATCCATCGCGAGGGTAAACCACCGCTACTGGGTGGAGTAAGCATCGACATCACCGAGCGAAAAGAGGCGGAAGAGAAGTTGCTGCAAGAGAAGGCGATTTCTGACACCACTATCGACAGTCTTCCGGGTACCTTCTATGTGTTCGACGACGAATTAAAGCTTCTCCGATGGAATAAGAACCTTGAGAAGCTCACAGGCTACTCCGCGGACGAGATTTCTGAAATGTCCCCTCTGGATTTCTTTGGAGAAGGCGTTAAATCCCTAATTAAAGGAACCATTGAAAAGGCTTTTGCAGAGGGAGCTTACTCAATAGAAGCGGACATTGCCACCAAACAAGGTATTGAGACCCCCTATTGGTTCACCGGCAAGCTGGTCAGGCTTGGCGAGAAGCAATGCATTCTCGGGCTGGGAATGGATCTGACGGAACGCAGACTAGCCGAAGAGGCCTTGGTGAGAGCTAAAACGGAATGGGAACGTACTTTCGATGCAGTACCTGATCTCATCATGATTCTGGACGACCAATTCCGTATCATTAGGGCCAATCAGGCAACGGCGAATACTTTAGGTGTAACGGCCGAGCAGGTTGTTGGTGCAACATGCTATGAGCGTATTCACGGCGAAAAATACCCTCCTCCTTTTTGTCCTCACGCAAAGCTTTTGGCCGACGGGAAGCCCTATTCGACTGAGGTTTTTGAGAAACGCCTGGGAGGTACGTTCGAGGTCTCAGTCTCTCCGCTTCGTAATTCTCGAGGCGAACTGACGGGATCGGTGCATGTAGCCCACAACATCACGAATCGGAAGCGGGCGGAGGAGGCGCTGCGGGAAAGTGAGGCAAGATATAGGGACCTTTTTGAGAATTCTTCCGATATCATCTACACTCATGACCTCGAAGGCAAGTTCACATCTGTCAATGAAGCCGGGAAAAGGATTCTCGGTTACCCTACGGAGGAATATCGGACTTTCAGTTTCAGAGACATCCTTGATCCTGAATATATTCCTATAGCTGCAGAACAACTTCGAAGGAAGTTTCAGAACGGGATTGAAAGAACCGGCCCATACGAACTCCTGGCACGACACAAAGACGGCACTCTTCATTGGTTTGAAGTGACTTCTCGGATCATAAAGGACCAAGGCAAGCCTCTTGCGGTTCATGGCACTGCCAGAGATATCACTGATCGCAAGCGGGACGAAGAGCGGCTCAAGGCATCATTAAGAGAGAAGGAAGTACTTCTCAAGGAAATTCATCACAGGGTCAAAAATAACCTTCAGCTCATGTCTAGTCTCCTCAGACTTCAGTTACGACAAATCAAGCGCAAGGATGACGGCCTTGTCGGAGTATTTGAAGATATCCAAAGCCGCATAAGGGCAATGGCCCTAGTGCATGAGGCGCTATACCGGTCAAAGGACTTGGAGCAGGTGGACGCCGCTCCCTACATACGAAGAATAGTCGCCGGCCTGCGCGCTTCCTCTCCACGAGGTTCACGGGAGCTGAGTATCAAGACAGATGTGAAGAGTATTTCACTGAGCATTAATGCGGCTCTTGCATGCGGATTGATTGTAAACGAACTCGTCACCAATTCTTTGAAACATGCTTTCCCTGAAGGGCAACAAGGCGAAATTCTTGTAACTCTGGGCCCTGTCGGCGAAGAAGAGTTTCAGCTTGGGGTTCGCGACAATGGAATCGGGATGCCTCAAACCATTGACCTGCAGAATCCTGAATCACTAGGCTTGGATCTTGTGGCAAGTCTGTCGAGACAGCTCAACGGCACCGTCGAATTTGCCACAGGAGAAGGCACAAAGTTTTATGTAAGATTCCAAGAATCCAGGAACCATGGCAATAGCGGTCAGCATTGACCTCCCGCCGCCGGTTCCCTTCAAAATGTCTGTCCCGTGATTTTGGAAAGGATTTTGCCCAAGCCTTTTATCCCATTGGTCGGTCGCTCAGTAATATCGATAGCAGCTCCTGGATCAACTTCCCTGGGGCTTCTCCTGGGCTCCAGTTCGTCAAATTTGTGTTCAGCTAGGTCGGTTTGCACGAAAGCTTTTGTTATTGCGCTATCGGATAGCGATGACCGCATGAATAGCTCCATCTCGTCTATCGCGCCGGCATCAACCAGCCTGCGGAACACTTTCTGGAGCTGAGCGGGTGACAGGAAATATTTTTCCATAAGCCGTCGGTCACCCATTCCGTCGCGCAAATCATGAACAAGAGGTTTTGCCGGAATTTTTCTTTTCGTCGACATCAAGAGAGCATCCTCCTCCGTACAATGCCGGGCGTTTGCCGGGAATGACCAAAATCTCAGGAAGTGGTCCACCACGATTCACCGCCAATCCAGTACTTGCCATCAAAGACCATTCCCGGCAGGTCAACTGAATTCTCGTTGCCACATCGGCGGTGTTAGCTTCGTCTCATCGGCCGACTATCTCTTGTGACTGAGTGACTACTTTCAAGGCCTCGGCTAATTCGTCCAGTGTGTACGGTTTAGGCAGAACGCCAACGAAACCGTATTTATGGTAGTCAGCCATAATTGGATCATTAGAATAGCCGCTTGACGCAATTGCCCTAACATGCGGATCAATCTGGCGCAGCTTCAGGATCGCCTCCTGGCCTCCCATTCCACCGGGTACGGTAAGGTCCATCACAACCACCTCAAAGTGTTTCCCTGCTTGCTGAGCTTCTCGGTACACCGTGACGGCTTCAGCGCCATCTTTGACAGCACACACTTCGTACCCAAGATCAGTCAGTAGTTCATTCGCAAGGTCCCTGATAAGGTCCTGGTCATCCATCAAAAGGACTCGCCCCCTTCCAATCAGGGTGCTCGGTTTAGGTGGGGTCTTGGTCTCCGGGAACCTTGAAGAGACGGGCAGATATATGGTGAATGTCGTTCCTATTCCAACGTCCGATTTGGCAGTTATAAAACCATCATGTTTCCTGATTATGGAATAAGCAGTGGAAAGCCCTAAGCCTGTGCCTTTCTCTTTGGTCGTAAAATACGGGTCAAAGATTTTGGGTAGAATGTCCGGTGGAATGCCCAGACCGGTGTCTCGA
Organism: Desulfomonilaceae bacterium; assembly: GCA_035506215.1. Lineage (GTDB taxonomy): Bacteria > Desulfobacterota > Desulfomonilia > Desulfomonilales > Desulfomonilaceae > DATJPW01. The sequence continues at coordinate 10,520 of DATJPW010000393.1, read as the reverse complement.
ATTGATATTTTTACACATCTTTCGTTGGTGACCGGCAAACGGGCAGCTCCTTTGAGCTTTACATTGGCGGCCTGAACAAAAAGCCTTCCCCCACGGGGCATAGCCTGCTCCGCGTTAATAACCAAATTGTGCAAAGCTCGGCCTATCTGTCCCTCATCCATGTCAACCGGCCAAAGGTTTTCAGGAATGACGAACTCACCGGCAACCTTGGAACCTCTCAGAGCAAACGTTACCGAATCTCTCAACAACGGGCCTATGGAAGCAGCCTTCTTGATTGGTAACCCGCCTTTGGAAAAGGTTAAGAGTTGTCTGGTCAGCTCCTTTGCACGAATTGAAGCGTTGCGGGCGGCTTCCAGTCTGCTAAAGGCCTTGTGATCGGGCGATAAGTACTTTTGGGCTTGAGAAATATTCCCTAAGACTCCTGTTAGAAAGTTGTTGAAGTCGTGCGCAATCCCTCCTGCCAGTATCCCAAGTGACTCAAGCTTTTGTCCTTTCAGGACCTCTTCTTCCGTGCGCTTCTTTTCAGAGATATCTCGGCGCAACCACCAGAATCCCAGCAGATGTTGCCCGCTGACATTTCCCAATAGCGTATTCTCAAAGTAACTGACGCTGCCCAGGGCTGTCTTTTCGTGGGTCTCAAAAGATCTGATTGAAAAGCCTCTCTGTATCCAGTTCTTGTAAAGCCTTCTACGCTTGCCGGTGCATGGGAAGAGGTCCGCGAGACGTAGTCCTGTCAATTCGTTAATTTCCGAATGCCCATATAAGTTGGCGAACAAGTTGTTCCCATCGACCACTCGTGCATTTCCGATCGCCCGCAACAGCGGACCCACGGGAATTGAACAACGAAGAGGAGCTTCAACGGCAAATTCCACTATCCCGACGGGAAAGGTTTTCATAAGTTTCTTGTATTTCTGGATTGCGAAAAGCTGCTTGTGCGCGGAACGATTCTCTATCTGTAGGAGAACATATCGTTCTCGGCCTATTTTGACGGTGCGAAAATGCATCCTGGCCCATATGCGGCCGTCATAGAGCCTCAGGACTTTCTCTCTCACTATGGGCTTCCGCTCCATGAATACCTTTTCAAGAATTAGCACTGCCTGATTGGCTTCGTCAGGATCAGGAAACATGGAGGTGACTTTGGCGCGGCTGGGATCGAAACTGTTCAAAGTAATTCTGATGAAAGCAGCGTTTGCACACTTTATTTCGTGCGTTCGATCTATCAGAAGGGTGGGAACTGGAATCGCCTCAAGCAACTTCCCGAATGACAGAAAATCTATTGCATTCTGATGAGCGATTTCCGAGAATTCCTGAGAAGCTACTGAAAGCGTGTTCAGGTCGATGGTTAGAGTTTCTTCGCCGTTCCCTACTAACATGCCGGAACCGCTTCCATTAGGGCTTTTCTGAAGCATTGTCCGCGTGTCTCCCGGTTCCATTCTCATACAGCCAGACTCTTGTTAACCCATCGTTGAAAAAGACTCACCAGCTACCGGGTCTTTCCCGGCCGGCCCCAAGATTTCAGCAGTCGCACGACTGCCTTGTGACCATTGCGCGAAGCCACCATCAGAGCCGTTTGCCCGGATTTGTTATGAATGTTCCAATCCGCGCCTCGGGCCAAAAGAAATGCCACCAAGTCTCGATGGCCTTTGCTGGAGGCCAATATTAGAGCTGAATTCCCTTGTTCGCTCTTCGCATTCACGTCGGCCCCCGCAGCAATCAAGAGTTGCGCCAACTCAAAATGCCCTTTATGAGAGGCCCTCATCAACGCAGTATTGCCATTGAGGGCTCTCAGGTTGGTATCAGCTCCGTTTGCAATCAACAGTTTGACGATCTTTGTTTTGCCCGAACCGGCCGCTTTGAATAGTGCGGTTTTGCCGCCAGCGTTTTGGCCGTTGATATCTGCCCCCTGTGACAAGAGCATTTTGACCATCTCGGTGTGTCCAGCCGCCGCGGCCAAAATCAAGGGACTTTGTCCCCTCGGATCCCGACAATTTAGTTCCGCTCCCTTACCCAGCAGTGCTTGCGCCAGACTCAGATTGCCTGTATGAGCAGCCAATCGAAGAGAGTCATTCAATTCATTGTCGTCAACGAGTGGCTCAAGCCTTGTGACCTCACTCCCGGGAGACGCGGGACTCTCTTCAGACCGGTCTGAGCGGAATTCTTCTTCACGGGCTTCCATTTCGTGGTTGGTTTGGTTGGAATGTGGGGAATCCGCAGGCGCCACATCAAAGTCGGCTCCGGAAGTAATGGCTTCAACATATGCTTCTCGTCCCGTGGCAGACGAACTGGCCCCAGCAGCCAACAGGAGTTCGATTATTCCCGTGTGCCCTCCCAGGAAGGCCTTGCTCAAGGCTGTCCGGCCGTGCTTGTTCACCGTGTCAACATCAGCGCCTCTTGAAATGAGCAATTGGACCACGGCGATGTGACCTCGGGAACAGGCCACTGCAAGGGCAGTGTTTCCATGAAGATCACTAAGATTGATGTCTCCTCCTCGGTCGATGAGAAGCTCGGCTACTCCCGCGTGCCCTTTCGCACAAGCCATAATCAGTGCAGTGCCTCGCACCCGGTTCCTCTCGTTTGGGTGCGCGCCGGCATCCAAGAGCAACCCGGCGGTTTTCCGGCCACCTGCAAATGCGGAAAAGACCAGAGCCGTGTTTCCGGCCTGATTCCTGACATTCACGTCTGCCCCCGCAGCAATAAGAGTCTCTACAATGTGTGTATGACGCTTGTTGGATGCTCTCATCAAGGCCGTGTTGCCGTACAGATTTTTGGCGTTAACATCGGCGCCCTGGGATATCAGAAATTTGACCAGTTCGTGGTGCCCCTTTGTGGAAGCCTTTATCAGGGGCGTGTCTTCTGCCTCGTCTTTCGATTCTACATTTGCACCGTGTTCCAATAGTAGTCTTACAATGTCCAAATGCCCTCGGCTGGCTGCCGCGACGAGCGCTTTGTTCCCTTTCGCACCAGTCGCATCGACACAGGCCTCCTCACGCAACAACGCACGCGTCGCTGCCAGCCATCCTCGCGACGCAGCCTCAATCAGGAGAGTCCCCATGTATTCCGGGTCCCCGCCCAACTTCAGCTCCGCCTCCAAAAGGATCTCAGCAACTTCCTGATTGTATTCGATCAAAGCCCAACCCAGCGCGGTATTGCCTTCCCGATCCCGAGCATGAAAATCGGCCCCGGCGCTCAACAGCAATCGGACCATTTCAGGAGACCCGTGTATGGATGCAAGCATCAAAGGACTCCGGCCTCCAGCATCGCAACAGTTTGCGTCTGCGCCTGCCGTAAGAAGCAGTTCCACGACCTTCTGGTGCCCTCCTAAGCAGGCTTCGGTAAGAGCGCTGCTTCCAGATTTATTGGATGAGGTGACGTCGGCTGCTTTACTGAGCAGAAGTCTTACAACCGAGACATGGCCTTTGCATGCCGCTAGTATCAGTGCCGTATCGCCGTCATTCGTTTTACTATTGACCTGGGCCTCGCTTTCTAGAAGCAGTTCCACAACATCCGCCTGTCCGTTGGACGATGCTTCGATAAGAGGCGTGTGCCCCTCATGTCCAACGCTATCCGGATCGACTCCTTTGGCAAAGAGAAGCGATACGACGTGTTGCAATCCTGATGAAGCCGCTTTGATTACAGCCGTATTTCCTTGTAAATCCTTGATGTCAGGGTTGGCCCCCCTCTCTATGAGCAGTGTTGCCACTTCAGCGCAGCCTGAAACGCACGCACTCATGAGAGGTGTTTGGCCTTGGCCATTTTGAGCGTCCAGAGAAGCCCGGGCGTCAAGCAGAAGTTCTGCGACGAGATAGCAATTTCTGAAACAGGCCCAGTGTAGGGCCGAGCAACCATCGTTGTCAGTGCCATTAACATCCACTTTTCGATCTAAGAGCAATTTCACTATATCTGTGTAGCCCCAAAAGGCGGCCTCAATTAGAGCTGTTTTACCATCGTTGTCTCGGACACGAGCCTCTGCTCCATGCTCCAGAAGGAAGGCCACAGCGTCCTCATGATTCCATATGCAAGCCTCTATGAGCGCGCTCCTCCCCGATTTATCCTTGGCATTAACGTCCGCGCCGTGGTCGAGGAGCAGCCTGAGTATATCTATCCTTCCCTTGCGCGCGGCCTGAATTAATGCGGTACTACCGTACGTGTCGCAAGCATCTGCATCTGCACCATACTGGAGAAGCAATTGAGCAACTTCCGCCGAACCTTCGCGGACGGCTCGCATCAGGACTGTGCCACCATATTGATCACGAGTGTTCGGGTCCGCCCGCCCTTGAAGGATCAGTTCAATCGTGCTCAGCTCTCTGTTGGCACAAGCTTCAAGAAGAGACTCATCTCTGCCGACATCATTATCGGCACTCATCGACGCCAAAATCTGATTGTCGGATTCGTGAGAAGCTGGATTCTTCATTGTGGTCCAGCCGGCTAATTGACCGCGAAAATGTTGCACTGCAACACCCCCAAGTGCTAGGGATTCTTCGCTAGTTGCCAATAAATGCGATTGCCTCCTACACAACTGCGGCCTACCTTAATTGCGGCAGACTACGATTCGTGCGGGATCAGGATGTTAATGGAAGTCAAACTCCCCGATATGTGTTCTTTTTTGTCTTATCCAGTTCAATTCCGGTCCAGAGTGCTCAGCCCACGAAATATAGGCTCGCGTATTACTTCTTACACCCCGTGTATCAGCCGATCCATCTAAGGGAGATAGTTCAGAAGCACAATCGGGGTGAGGCGCTGTATGGCTTAGTTTCGTTCATAATCCCGCGGAAAATCAATAGGGAATTAATGATAGGATAATGGGTAGACGATATACCCATTCATCGCATAATAGTGTGTCTCCTCTGGACTCTTCCATCGAATTAGCTTCTCCGGCTTCAAACACAAATAGGTTGTTACCCGGGAAGTCGTGCAATAACGCTTGCCTTTGACCCATATGAGTTGAGAATTGCTCTGTAAGGCTTTGGAGGCTAACCGCTTCGAAATTGATCCGGGGGTTGCTTCGGCACCGCATTTATGGAGCCGATGAAAGCGATATGTTGGGTATATTGGCTACCCATTTTACTACCATAAATTCAACATTGTTTTTGTCCGGAAATGGTTAGAGGATAAAAAATTCCGGACACCTGGGCCAAGATGTCAGAGAATTGCCCCCTGTTCGATTAGAGAACCGGTCGGGAATGGTGCCGTACTGGCACAGTAAGCTTGGGGGCAACTCATCGGAATTGCTGCTCGTAGGAAAAGGGCCATTGGGGGAAAGCGCTGTGGGACATAGATTTCGAGAGTGGATAAACGGCCCGGTTGGTGAGGATTCTACGCAGACCATTGAACTCACCGACATGTTCACCAGTGACGTTACAACGACCGGAAGCTTCGACGTCAGCAGTGGGATTTGGAAGACCACTTTTGGGAAAGTAATTCAGGCGCTGCCAATTCCTATTTTGCTAACTGATTCACATTATCGTGTTGTAGTAGTCAACCGGGCTTGGGGCAGGCTAGTAGAAAATTATGAGGATATGGTGTCTCGCGTATTCTCGGAATTCCTCCCTGATGACTCTGCTGCGCAAAACGCGCAGTCGTCTTTGGAAAAGACCTTTTTAACGAGAAAATCTCGGGTGGCACAAGCCGCATTGAGAATAGGTGAGCGAAAAATATGGGCACGAATGACCTTTCGATCCATGAGAATTTCTCAAGAGAGATTCGTGCTTGTTCTGATCGAAGATTTGACGGTAGAAAAGCAGCTTTTGGAGGTCAACAAGAAGCACAGTGACGAACTGGAAAAAATTGTGCAGGAGCGTACGTCTGAGCTTACGGCCATGAATGAGCGGCTCCAGAAGGAGATTGCTGATCGAAAGAGGGCGGAAGATCTGTGGCTCCAGTCTGAACGCCTGAAGGCCGTTGGTGAGCTTGCCAGCGGAACTGCTCACAATTTTAACAACATGCTTCAGATCATCATTAATGCCGCTCGATCGGGCCTAATGAATCTCGAATCGAATGATTTTACAAAGGTAAAGTATGCCCTGGAGCAGGTGCTCCAAAATGCCGAGGTCGGTGCAGAGACTGTAAGGCGGTTACAGAGCTTTACCAGCATTCGCGACGGTAATGAACCTTTGGCCGATACGGTATTTGATCTGGGGGAGGTGGTAAGGCCGGCAGTGGAATTGACCAAGTCTTGGTGGAAGACGCATCCGGAAAAGCAAGGTGTCAGAGTTGATTTGAAGTTGGATCTGGCGGATGGGTGCACAGTACAAGGAAAAAGGCATGAGATCTTCGAGGTGGTCGTAAACCTAATCAAGAATGCTTCAGAGGCGTTGCCGCATGGTGGGCTCATTGAGATAGCATGTCGGGCGGAGAACGACAAAGTTGTCCTTGAAGTTCGCGACAATGGGAGAGGAATTTCTCAGGACATGCTCAACAAATTGTTTATTCCTTTCTCTACGACAAAGCTTACAACTGGGGCCGGTTTGGGCCTTGCCACTTCATGGGCCACGGTCAAAGGTCATGGAGGCGATATCTCCGTTGACAGTGTGGAGGGCAAGGGGAGCGTTTTCAAGGTGACCCTGCCCAAATCGCCGGAATTGCCGAAGGCACCATCGGTTGGATTCCGGACACCAGGCGTACGCCCACTCAGAATACTCGTAATAGATGATATCGAAGAAGTTCTCAATTTACTTGCTGAGGGTCTCAGGGAATTCAACCATACAGTTCACGCAGCGCGATCCGGCCGGGAGGGGCTGGAAATATTCCGGCGCGAAGCCATTGACGTAGTGGTTTGTGACCTCGGGATGCCTGGCATGACAGGATGGGAAGTAGGCAGGCGCATCATGGAGGTTTGCCGCGAGATAGGGCTCACCAAGACTCCTTTTACGCTGCTTACCGGGTGGGGAGACCAGGTGAGAGAGCTTGCGAAGATGAGGTCGGCGGGCGTTGATAGAATTCTAGTTAAGCCCATCGATGTCCCTAGACTCCTCGATGTTCTGCAGGAACTCGTCGAAGCCCAAGAAGCAGGCGCATGATCGAGAAGACCATTTTCTTATCAGTAAGTCAGGGACCTGAGAACCCTGATGAAGCCACGAAGTGACAGCTGGTGGACCTGAGAGGGGATCCCTTGATGTCATTTGGGCCGGGGGCATGCATGAAGAAGCAGAGCAAGACAATAGATGGCAAAACCGTCCTTTCAGATGTAAAGGCGGGGATGTCACATTCCGCCCTCATGGAGAAGTACGGCTTGTCAGCAGCCGGGCTGGAGAGCCTTTTGAGGAAGCTCGGTGAATCAGGGATCATCCGGTACGTAAGCACCAACGATATAGTCCAAGACCTCAAGGCCGGCATATCGGATAGTCAGCTAATGGAGAAATATAAAGTCTCCGAGGAAGCTCTCCGTAGGCTCTTGAAGCAGCTGGAACGGATGGCTTTTTTCAATGAAACTCCAGATCCGAGAGTTAAGCCTAGCGAAGGCGTAATTTCCGGCAAGGAGATCGTACATGACATACGTTCAGGCATGACACGTTGGGAACTAATGCTGAAATACGGATTTTCAGGCGAACAACTAAAGAAGGCTTTCGAGATCATTATGGAAGAGCGACGAAAGGTCGCGATAGAGATTGCTGAGGACGTTCGATCAGGAATGAGGGATTCAGGGCTAATGGCGAAGTATCAGCTTTCGAATTCCGGGCTGCAGAAGGTTTGCCAGAATCTCCTGTCAGAGGGATTGTTGGAAAGCGCTGATATTGAGGGACTCAAGTCTCCATCGGATAACGGAACGTCTCTTCACCATGAGAGGCGCCAAATTTCCAGGCGCTCTCCGTCGTTGCAAATCACGGTGTGCGACAGGAGTAATGACAGTTCGAGAGGCATTGTCAAAGACATAACCGAGAAAGGGCTGGCTGTGAGGGGGATTGAGGCCGACATCGGTGAGCTCAAGACCCTTTCGATTTTGGGGGATGATTTGGGCTTTGTCGATCCATTCGAACTTGAGGCGGAATGCCGTTGGGTCGGGAGTGAAGGATCCGCAGGACACTTGGTGGCTGGATTCCAGGTCGTTGCAATCTCCGATGAGGACCTACAAAAGCTCCAAGAGTTCATTGACTTCTTGGATTTCAAGAGTGAGGCAACCCTGTGACCGCTCCTAAACGCAAAATCAAAGCAAAACTTTTTGTGAAGGACCTTCGAGACGGCATGGGGGACAGGGAGCTTATGGAAAAATATTCTCTTTCTGCAGACCAGCTTCGGGTGATCTTTCGGAAACTGGTGGATGCCGGAGCCATCAATGAGATGGAGCTCTACATGCGGAGTTCGCTCACTGATAGCTCTATAACAAAGGCGTTCATATCAAGCGGGATGGCAAGTTAGCGATGCGAGCAGAGGCTCCGAAATGTCCTTTGCCGTAGAGGTGGCGAGCAAAAGTGGAACGGATACGATCCGCCGGCTCTCAGCAAGAAGAAGTCGGCCTCACCCAGGTCGGGTGCCACTTATCAAGTTAGAACTGTCATTTGTCGTCTTTCCGGGAAAACTAAATGATCTCCAGGAACAACGCCGCGTCAAGCCAAGCGCTATTGGTGTGTTGGGGGATGCCTTAGTTATCGTGGTTAGGGAAGAGTTCTCATGAAGAAGACCCTGGATGTGCAAGAAATGATGAACGACCTCAGGACCGGAATGCCGGATACAGTCCTAATGAAGAAATACAATCTCTCCCCCGACAGCCTTCAAAGACTTTTGAAGAAGTTGGAGCGGCTGGGGCTCGTAGGCGTCATAAGTGCGCGGGATTTTGTCAGGGACATAAGGTTGGGCATGAGCGACATCGAGCTAATGAATAAATATAAATTGTCTGCAAAGGGTATGGAAAGCATCCATCAGCAGATGGAAAGCGCGGGGATTTCCGTCGATATCGAGAGATTGGGCGGCAGGGGTTCCAAAAACTTTGTCAGAATCAGCGAGGTGGTCAGAGACATTCGATCAGGGTTGACCCGACAAGAACTCATGGCAAAGTACCACTTAACGTCCAGAGGATTAGGCTGGATTTGCATGAACTTAATCAGTTCAGGTGCAATAAGCAGGCAGGAGATATACGGCAAGCCACATTCGAGGATCCGAGAACAGGCCTCTTTCATGGTCCGAAAGTCACAGAGGCACAACGTCAATTTCTATGTTCCCATATATGCCGCCAGCGAACCAGACGTCGTGGGCAGCATCCGCGATGTTTCGGAACACGGCCTCGGCACAAGAGGGATAAAGGCTGAGGTCGGCGAGACAAAGACCCTATGCATACCGGGTGATAGTTTCGGTGAGTTGGGCAGGGCCGTTTTGGATGGACGATGCGTTTGGACCGGCAAAGACTCAAATGGGCTGTATCTCTCAGGATTTGAGATTAGCGAAATTTCGAATCAAAGCATGCAAGAGCTTCAATTATTGGTCAAGTTGACGACTTTGGGATGGAGTGATTGAAAACAAGTCTGTTATGTACCGAAAAACTGCTATTACAGCAAACCTTGGTATTCGATTTCTCCCTTGAATATCTTGTGTCGTGTATCCGAGAGCAGCATTAACAGCCATTCGATTTGGGAAGGTTTGAGATTCGTCGGAAAATATTGCTCCGGCTGACATAGAGATAATAGGTTTCTGCACTCGTCTGTCCACGCTTCAAACTCGTGCCGGTCAAATTCTTCAAAGGATATCTTTTTGCTGATAGAGAACCCCTGGGTTTTAAGCTCCTGACATCGTGCATACATTAGATTTCTTCCAATCAGTTTCATTACTTCACGTTTCATCTTGATTCTTTCCTCTCGCGAGCGGTTGGAAAACTTACCCTTCTGACCGTAACTCCATAGGTATCACCAGCGTGAAGAAGCGCATTTTGCGATCTCTCAATGCCTCTGTTGATTGCGGCGGCCTCTTTAGGCCTGTTTGCGCTTATGGCAATCTTCCCCCCAGTTCGCGTATTGATTCCCAAAGCATGTTGTGTGCCAAGTCGTGTAAGAGGGGATATACACGGCATTAGAATAGTCAAATCAATGGGTTCTAAGGTTGAAGATCGACTGATGCGAATGGGGGGTGAGGCAAAACGGATCTACAAATAAGTGGAATACACTCACGGCGGGTTGGTTTCGACAGAATACAGTAAAGTTTCAGCATGTTATGTATAGGGGTTTTTCACTGATTACACCTAACAATGAGTGATTTTCACCTTGAGGTATCGAGCCGCCTTATGTGGCTCAAAAATGAATCACGGTAAATCCGCATAGATAAAGCTCCACCATATGTTGGAAGAATTCCGTTGATACCGAATCGACTTCGAACACGAGACAAGTGTGGCAAGATAAACTAGAGTGATTAACCCCCAAAACCCGAGCTAGGGTAGAGTCTGTTTGGCTGCATCCAAAGCTCGCAATCCCGTGGGGCTCAGAACGTACTCTGTAACGTCTGTCCCCCTGTACATTCCTCTTTTCAGGTAGCCCCGTTCAAATAATGTCTGAACAGTAAGTCGAGAAAGGCGATCACCGGCATGGCTTGGACCGAGGTAC
>DATJPW010000392.1:0-8131 GCA_035506215.1 Desulfomonilaceae bacterium | reverse complement strand
AGACGTGTAATCAGTATCGAGTAGTGGGCGGATCCGAGTGCGCAACAATTGTTGCCCCGCCTACGATGTGCACCCTGCCGGTCGCGCCAAACAGGATGAGCCCCTCAGTGATAGCACCCGAGAGAATATGCGGCTCAATTGTTGTGCCGGCCCGCATGTGTACTCGCACAGTTTCGATGGGGTGCGACAAGGAATCAAGCCGGCCCTATGATTCCTATTCTCAGCGGACGCGGGTGCCTCCTTCTCACTGAAGTAACTTCGTGTATGCCTCTCCTATTGACGGCCTCGAACTGCTTACAAATTTGAATTCATGTGTTTTAGAACTATGTGAGATTTCTCTCACCTCGGAGACATGATTGGATTCCCGTTGGGACTGCCAGCTTCCAGGGCCGGTTTTCCAATTGTCCTCGCGCGTTTTCTTCCGAAACTTTGCCCGCTTTGTCTGCGCTCCGATATAGCTGGCCTACCGAGTGGTTGACTTTAAAATTGCTTGCGATTGCGCAGGATTATTGCCCGTCGGTTTTGCAAGCAGCCCTAAAGTATCCTGTAAATCTCCTCTGGTATTCATTTGGTCTCAGACCAGTGAGTCTGACAAATATTTTTCTGAAAAATGGAACGTCCTCGTACCCAACCTGATATGTTATTTCACTGAAAGTCTGGGTACCTGCCTCCAGCAGGCGTTTAGCTCTTTCCACCCGCAATTTCTGTAAATAACCCAATGGAGTCACTCCTAGTGACTGCTTAAAGCGGCGTTCCATGGATCGACGGCTCATTCGAAGTTCTCGTGCCAGCCACTCGTAATCAATTGACTCAGATTCATGCTGTTCTAACCATTCCTGGGCTTTCACGACCAAAGGGTCACCGTGGTCTTTTGGAAAGAACAAACGCTCATAGGGAGCCTGCGATACTCTGCCCATGTCTAGAACCATGGTCTTGGCAGACTCTACAGCTGTTTGTCGACCACAAAATTTTTCCACCAGATACAGAGAAAGATCCAGACCAGCGCTTACGCCAGCCGAACAATAGAGACGACCGTGATCAATGTACATCTGATCCTGTCTTAATTTCACCTGTGGATATCTCTTGCGGAAGATATCCGCAAATCCCCAATGAAGGGTGGCAGATTTGCCATCAAGAAGTCCGGTTTCCGCCAGCAAAAAGACGCCTGTGCAAATACTGGCAACATGGGCGCCTCGATCGTAATGACGGCTTATCCAAGGCACCAGTTCAGGATTCTTTTCAAGAATTTTTTCAATATAGGTGGCCGAGGAAATAAGAATCAGATCAGTCTGCTGAACATCCTGAATGCTGCAATGGGGTTGGATATAGATATTGTTCACGGATCTGATGGGCTGTCCGTCTGCCGACACGATTGTTACGTCGAAAAACGGTGTCTGGGGAGATTTAGTCACACGATTCCACAATCGCCCTGCCTGATTCAAAATATCCATGGGTCCGAAAATGGTTGTTGCCATAGTGTTGTAAGGTGCAAGAATAGTGACTTTTTTCATCGGATCCTGCCGGCATGTAAAAGATTGGCGATATCACCCATTATATTGTCGATTATGCCACTTTTTTTCCTCACTGCAACAGTTATGATTAGACGAAGCACTCCACCGGAAACAACAGGGCATTGAGCCATCAGAGGAGTAACTTATTTTAATAAAAGGAGAAAATCATGACTGATGAAAGAATTAAAGAGTCTATAGCAGCCTGCGGCCTGTGTTGCGAAACCTGTTTTGCGCATGTGGAAGGGGATATACGGAAATACAGCATTCAGCTCAAAGAAAAATTGGGAAATTTTCATGTTAATGCCAAACGATTCGAGAAGCTTTTGGATAACCCTATTTTTGCCAAGTACCCAATTTTCAAGGAGATGCTTGACTATTTTGCCTCGGAAAATTGTAAGGGATGTCGCAATGAACAGTGCAAGTTATTTAAAGACTGTGGCGTACGTCCGTGTCACCAGGAAAAGCAGATTGATTTTTGCTACCAGTGTGACGAGTTTCCATGCGAGAAAACTAATTTTGATGCCGGCCTGCACAAAGCATGGGTAATGATAAATGAAAAGATCAAGGCAATGGGTATAGAAGAATATTGTAAGGTTGCCAGAGAACGATGCAGATATCCATGACATGAATACACATCAACATGATTGGTACAGAGATCTTCACAAAAATCTCCGTTCGCCTAATGAGTGAGTAGCTTGCCCCCGGAATGGGTACCACCGCTACGACTAAAAGCAAACTTCTTCTTCGACCGGGAGAGAACCTTCCTGTCTGGTCCGGGTTTCACAATCTAATAACTAAAACCTGGACCAGTTTTTCAGGTCAGGGTAATGTCGGGTGAGCATTCACTCATTTCAGCCAAATTTATTGGTCCCGGAGGATCTTGTGAAATCTTGCTGTTTCAGATCGCTTTTTCTCTCTCCGAAGTCAGTCGCATTCGTCGGTATTCCCCGCGCCAGCGGGCCGGGTACGTTAAATCCCGTAGACAACCTGAAGAGATGGAAATATGGAGGACAGATCCGCCTCGTTCATCCCCACGTACATGAAATAGCAGGACTGCCGGTGGCGCGGAGAGTCGCCGAACTGAACGGACCGGTAGACTTAGCCGTGGTTTCAACTCCGAGGGAAACCGTCCCAGGGATCATAAGACAATGTGGCAATAGAGGCATCAAGGCAGTAATCGTAACCAATCAGGGATTCGCTGAATCCGACTCGCTGGGAAAGGAGCTTCAGAAAAGGATGCTCGATGAAGCCGGTCGGTTCGGCATACGCATACTGGGTCCTAACACGCTTGGAATATCGAACGCATTTCATCGCTTCACGTCTTCGTTCATGCCGCAGGATCGAGTGGAGACGCCCATTGGCTTAATCTGCCAGTCAGGCCTCTTTTTTGTGGGAGATAATCAACTGGTGGGAGGCATGGGAATCGCCGTAGATATCGGAAACGCGTGCGACGTGGGTATTGTGGATGCCCTGGAATGGCTTGGCAATGATGATAAGCTTCGAGTGATAGCCCTTCACGCGGAGGAGATCAAGGGTGGGAAGCGATTCCTCGAAGTTGCTGAAAGGGTTTCCCGTCGAATCCCTGTGGTAGCCCTCAAAACAGGGCGATCCGTTGAAGGAGGGAAGGTAGCTGCCTCACACACTGGATCGATGGCTGGAAACGATAGGATAGTGGATGCAGCCATGAAGAAGTCAGGCTTAATTCGGGTTGATGAAACTCAGGATCAGGCGGACCTCGTTCGTGCGTTTGCGCGTCTTCCACCGATGCGGGGATTCCGTGTCGGTGTCGTGACTCTCAGCGGAGCTGCAGGAATAATGTTTCTGGACAACATGGATAGATATGGTCTGGAACCAACACGTCTTTCTCCAGGAACCATCGACGGCATCCAGAGCTTGTCTCCTGACTGGATGCGGCTTACTAATCCCATCGACGTTTGGCCGGCGGTGATGAAGAAGGGAATGCGGAAAGCCTTCGGCACAGCCTTGAAAGCTCTGTTGGCTGATCCGAATGTTGACGGTGTCATCTGCATAGCTCTGGCTTTGGGCGAGGCTGAACAGAGGCATCTTGGCGCCGAAGAAGTGATCCGGGAACTGTCCGAGGACTTTGACAAACCCGTGGTCGTCTGGTTTTACGGTTCGCAGGGCGAGGCGACGGCCAAAAGATTCGAAAAATATGGCAGCCCTGCTCTTGCGATTCCCAGTATGGAAGGAGGGATTCGTGTGATGGCTGCGATGGCCCGCTATGAGAAGTGGAAAGAATCCAAGGCTGACGGATAAGTGAGGTCAAGGTAGGCGAATTTCAGTTAACTTAAACAAACGGCATATAGTCCGGGAACTGCTATTCGCGAAGAGAATCCGTGCAAATCGGGAACGACGAATCGGGCAGCGCCGGCGCAGGATATGGCATGATTCGCTTTCAGGGCGTGCACAAGTGGTTCGGACACATACACGTCCTCAATGACATTAATTTGCACGTTCGGAGAGGCGAAGTGGTTGTGATTTGCGGGCCTTCCGGGTCCGGCAAGTCAACCCTTATCAGGACGATAAACCGCCTTGAACCAATTGATAAAGGGCGACTGATCGTAGACGGCATAGACCTGTCCGATTCCAAGACGGACATTAACAAGCTGCGTGCCGAGATCGGATTCGTCTTCCAGCAATTCAACATCTATCCGCATCTGACCGTTCTCGGCAATATCACGCTTGCGCCCGTAAAGGTTCGCAAGATCGGCAAGAAAGAGGCACAGGATCAAGCAATAAAACTTCTCGAACGAGTAGGGCTGGCTGAGAAAATAGATTCCTACCCATCTCAGCTATCCGGAGGACAACAGCAGAGGGTGGCGATTGCCCGCAGCCTGGCAATGAAGCCCAAGATCATGTTGTTTGACGAGCCCACATCCGCGTTGGACCCGGAAATGATCGGCGAGGTGCTGGCCGTAATGAAGGACCTTGCTGAGACCGGGATGACAATGTGTGTTGTCACCCATGAGATGGGCTTTGCGAGCGAGGTTGCAGATCGAATAATCTTTATTGATGAAGGCAAAATACTGGAAGAAGAAGAACCGATGGAGTTTTTCAAGCATCCAAAGCACGCGCGTGCCAGACAGTTCTTGAAGCAGGTGCTCTCACCCATGCACTAATCTGAAACGAGTAAGAGGAATGGCAAAGCTCATCACGATTATCTTGGAAATCACGCTGATCGTCACCCTGGCAGGCTCGCCCGTGCCGGCTCAGGACACACTGGCTAACGTCAAGAAGAAAGGCGTCCTTGTGGCTGGGGTGAAAGACTCGCTGCCGCCTTTTGGCTATGTTGATGAAGCCACCCGGCGGATTGTGGGCTATGATGTGGACTTTGTGAAGGCGATTGCCGATAAGCTTGGAGTAAAACTGGAAATCAAGGCTGTCACCTCAGCCAGCCGTATGCCCCAATTGACTGGGGGCAACATCGACATCATCGCCGCCACTATGACTAAAACTCCTGAACGGGCTGAGCAGGTCGATTTCAGCTACACCTACTTCTTTACCGGGCAAAAATTCTTGGTAAAAAAGGGAACTGTAAAGAGTCTCGCGGACCTGGAAGGGAAAAAGATCGGTACTGCCAAGGGATCAACGTCAGAGCAGAATGTCGCCAGAGCATTGCCTTCCGCTACAATACTTTCATTCGACGACTATCCTCAGGCGTTTCTGGCATTGCAACAGGGAAAGGTTTTTGCCGTAACCACGGACGAGTCGCTCCTCGCGGGCATTCGAGCCAAAGCGCCAAACAAGGAACAGTTCGAGATCCCCGACATACGGATTTCCGATGAACCGTATGGTCTCGGGATGCGTAAAGGCGATAAAACCTTTGTGGACTTCGTCAACAATCTACTCCTCGAGATGGAGAAAAACGGACAGGCAAAAGCCATTTTTGACAAGTGGTTCGGCCCTGATACTGCTACCCCGCTAAAGAGAAGCTTTGCGATTACCGCGGATAAATAGGGGAAGCACACTGGCTTGAGTGGTCCTCGAAAGTTCTGAAGTGATCCAATGCTTGTGCAGGGAGGAGTTCAGTAGGGGCCGCGCCTCCGTGCCGGCCCACTACAGACGTGTCGGCACGGACGCCGACACCTACTAGGACGGACGGCGCCAAACCAATTTCGAGGGATCGCTCTTCACAATTCCTGATTCTTTTTGAGAATCACTGTTCCTGAGGACAGAGTTACATAGAAGGGTCACAAAGCGGTGTTCCATTATCAGTTCGACTGGGGCATCATTACCTCAGGCAAATATTTCGAGTGGCTGCTGTCGGGACTTTATACCACCATACAACTTTCGATAGTTTCAGTGGTTCTCGCGTTCCTGTTGGGCCTTGTGGTGGCGGTAATGAGGATGAGTCACGTCCTGCCTGTCCGCTGGTTTGCTCAAGCCTACCTTGAATTCTTTAGGAACACGCCTCTTCTGGTGCAGATATTCTTCTGGTACTTCGGATCGTACAAGATACTCCCTCAAGCTGTTAACGACTGGCTGGCTAAGACAAATTTCGAATTCGCGGCCGCCGTTATTGCTTTGACCGTGTACACGTCTGCATTCATTGCCGAGGACATCCGCTCCGGGATCCGTTCGATCCCCAACGAACAGATGGAAGCCGCTCGTAGCTCCGGTTTCAGTTATGCCAGATCGATGAGGTACGTCATCTTGCCGCAAGCCATTAGGATCACTATACCGCCGCTCATCAATCAGTTCCTTAACCTGGTAAAGAATTCCTCTCTGGCCATGACAATCGGTGTCGCGGAGCTGACCTACCAGGCCAGGCAAGTTGAAAGTTACACGTTTAAGGGGTATGAGGCATTCGCTGCCGCTACAATGATCTACCTTGGTATGTCGCTATTAATTACGGGCATGGTGAACTTATATAACAAGCGAGTTCTCTTGCCGATGAGAGGGGACTGATTTGGACTCATGGCTTGATTTCGCTGTTATCTGGAATAACCTGACGTATTTCTTCATCGGGAGCTATCCGCACGGCCATTTGGGGGGAGTCGCACTCACTCTTTACTTAGCCGTGGTCTCATGCATTCTTTCTTTTATCGGGGGATTGATATTGGGACTGTTGAGCATTTCCCACAGCCGTGTGATCAAGGCCGCGACTGTCGCTGTGATCAACGCTGTCCGAGGCATTCCTCTTCTCATGGTGATTTTCTGGATGTATTTCCTACTGCCTGCTCTTTTCGGTCAGCCCATTCCGGAGAGCCGGACGGTAATTGTGGCATTGACGCTTTTTACTTCAGCTTACATGGCCCAGATTGTTCGTGCGGGTATCGAGGGTATACCCAGAGGACAAATTGAAGCAGCATTGTCTACCGGTCTTCGGCCCTTGCAGGCCATGCTCTTTGTTGTGCTTCCACAGGCGCTTTGCAACATGGTTCCGTCGTTCGTTAACCAGTTTGTGTCGCTTATCAAGGACACTTCCTTGGCCTTCATAGTGGGCGTGTCGGAGCTGACCCACGTGGCCACCCAGGTGAACAATCGCAGCATGATCTATCCAACGGAGATCTTTCTTTTTGTCGCCATCATCTACTTCATAATCTGTTTCATCTTTACGAGCCTTTCTCGTTGGCTGGAAAGACGTCTGGTCTGGAGCCAGGCAATCTGACATAGCCGCGTCCAGCTTCTTGAGGGTGTTACAGCTTGAAAACGGTTTCGGAGATGTAGGCTCGATTACCAAGGGACTGCCAGCTTCCAGAGGCCGTTTCCCAATTACCGTGGCCCATTTTCTCCCGAGATTCTTCTCCCGCTTTTTTCATCCTCTTCTTGCATGTGCGACATTCCGGCCGACTAGTCGTTAACCTGTGCGCTTAATGTGTCTATGTGAATCTATAGAGCACTCATAGAGTCATTCTGTACATTTTTGATTTAGGAGTTGACAATTTAGGTTAATTATGGTCTTTTATCGTAGAGAACACATGTTCTCTTATGATTTCAATTTACCCATTCTGCTGTGCGAAAAACGGCATTAGTAATTCCAGTTTGAACGATTTCAACCGGAAATATCGACCAACTGGGGAAGGAGGCGTTCTATGTCTGAACCCGCTTTTGATTTCATGAAAATATGGACCCAAAGTGACGAGAAGTCCGAATTCAGGATGAAGACAGTGCTGCTTGACGGCCTGGATTCCGTGGTCCAGGGACAATGTGATGTTCTGTCAAAAATCAAAGTGGATAAACCGGTGGCCAATCCGGTCGTGGGCTGGTTGGAAGAGCAGAGTTACCCATCCACGATCACGGCTCAATTAACCGGGAACAACATGGTTTTCAGCGGTTATCTGTTCGGTCAGATCATTAACGGAAATTCCCTGGGTAAGGTCATCAGGGAAGGAACCATCCTGGAACGTCAACGGGGCGGAAGCCAGGTGAAGATTTCCTCCATAGATGGACTGGCGGCCGCTGTGAGCGCTTACGGAAATACGCTTTTGGCTGACGATCTCTCCCCAACCGAGTGGGACATTGTATCCGAGGCGTGGTCCGACTATCGTGATGCATCCACGTCCCGATCTCTTGACAGGATCCCCCGTGAGGTCGGTACCCAGATATTCGCGGAGACCTTTGAGATTCCAAAGACCAGAAAGAATACCAAATACCAA
>DATJPW010000391.1:0-3439 GCA_035506215.1 Desulfomonilaceae bacterium | reverse complement strand
TATCGACGGTAACCGCAATGCGCGGGTTGTAGTCGTTGCGGAATTGGGCCAGGGCGCTCTTGGGGTCGTCGCTGCCATAGGTGATCTTCGTGCAGAACTTATTTTCTTCACCGAATGCTTCCCGGACGATCTGAATAATGTCGTCGGCGTGACTGTCCGTCTTGGCGAAGATCAGTGTTTTGGGCACTTCAAGCTCGCGCTTTTCGTTTTTACGGTTAGGGAACATTTCCGGCAGGTGCTCTTTGAAGGTGCGGATGACCGTGCGAATCTGGCTGGGATTGACCACATCGTCGTCGAGCTGCTTCTCGGAATAGACGACGTCCTCATCCAACTGTAGCCACCGTTTCTTGCGGGTCAGTCTTTCCCGGTGGTCCACATACTGGCCTTTCCATATTGAGCTTCCCTTTTTGGTGATCTCTGTTTCGATGAGGTACACGTCGCTGCCCACATTGACGCCATCCGTAACGGCCTGCTCATGGGTATATTCGCTGACAACATTCTGATTGAAAAAACCGAAGGTGCGGTTGTCGGGCGTGGCGGTAAGGCCGATCAGAAAGGCATCGAAGTAGTCAAGCACCTGCTTCCAGAGATTGTAAATGCTGCGGTGGCATTCATCGATGACGATGAAGTCGAAGAATTCAACGGGCAGTTTAGGATTGTATCCTACGGGCACGGGCGGACGCTTTTCCCATTTTATTTCTCCGGGGTTCGTCTCTTCGGCTTTCTCGTCCAGCTCTTCTCCTTTGAGGATCGCGTAGAGCCGCTGGATGGTACTGATATAGACCTGATTGTCGGTGGGCACAAAACTGGATTTCAGGCGATGAACGCCATACAGCTCGGAAAACTTGCGGTTGTCGTCATTGGGCAGATAGGCCATGAACTCCTGCTCAGCCTGCTCGCCCAGGTTTTTGGTGTCCACGAGAAATAAAACACGATTGGCCTTGGCGTAGGTGAGGAGGCGGTAAATGCCCGTAATGGCCGTAAAGGTCTTGCCTGAACCTGTGGCCATTTGAATAAGGGCCTTGGGTTGGTTTCTACGGAAGGAGTCTTCCAGATTGTTGATGGCCTTGATCTGGCAATCGCGAAGCCCTGCGCTTGGCAGAGAAGGAATATCCAATATCCGCCGCCGTAAGGAATTGTCCCTCTTCAACCATTCCCGAAAAGTCTCAGGCCGATGAAATGAAAAAATAGGTCTTGAGCGGGGCTTTGGGTCGCGATAGTCGGTAAAGCGGGTCAGGGCGCCGGTGCTTTCGAAGACAAACGGCAGCGGCTTATTGTTGAGGTGCTTCAGTTTGCTGTCCGCATAATCCTTGGATTGAGCCTCCGCGTGGATGAGTTGAAACCCCTTTTCTTCGGCCTTCGCCTCAATTACGCCGACAGGCTTGCCGTCCACAAACAACACGTAGTCCGCGGGGCCGACATCGGTTTGATATTCCGTAACCGCCACACCCGGGCCGGCAGTCAGATTTATGTGTTTCTTTTCCTGAATGATCCAACCGCATTCAGTCAACAGCTTGTCGATATTGTCTCGCGCTAATTGTTCCGGGGTTTGATTGACCATGCTTACCCCAATGCTCCGTCATTGGCAAAACTGTAAAATGTATCGCCACCGATGATGATATGGTCTAGAACCTTGATCCCCATTTATTTGCCGGCTGCGGCCAGTTCTTTGGTAAATTTTTCGTCCTCGGGGCTGGGCGTTATATTGGCGCTGGGGTGATTGTGGACGCATACAATGGCCGTGGCAAATTTCTGCAGGGCGGCATGGATAATTTCCCGAATAATGGGCATGGCTTGATTAACCGTGCCTGTGGCCGCATCGCTAATGTCGATGATTCTGGAATCGCCGTTCAGGTAGACTACTTTCGACACCTCCGTTTTGAGGTCGCGCATGTGTGGCAGGACTATATCGACGATATCCCGGGCAGAGGCAATCTTCTGTTTGACGCTGAAGACTTCGTCTTCGCGGAAACGCCGCCCGATCTCAAGCGCGGCCTGTATTTGGGCGATCTTGGCCGGGCCCAGGCCTTTTATCTCTCCCCACTCGCGCATATCTGTGTGGCTCATGTTACGAAAGGTGCCGAACTTCTCAATAATCCCGCGCGCCAGATCGATGGCGCTCGTGCCTTCAACGCCGGTGCGCAAAAGAATTGCCAGAAGCTCAGAATTGCTTAAAGCCCCGGGGCCTTTCCTGAGGAGCTTCTCCCTGGGACGGTCGTCTTTGGGCCAATTCTTGATACCTACTTGAGTGCCTTTTTCTCGCAAGGTATACCGACCCCTTCCTTTCCAAAGTTTTTCATAAGCAGGCTGGTTTTGCAAGCAAAAGAACCGTGTCAGTTCTACAAGCCACGAAAAAAACTATGGCGCGTCTTGAATCAAATGGGAGGCTCGACAGGCACGTTAACTACTGGTTCTGTTAACTCTGGCTGCAGTCAGGTGGACCCTACCTGTTCAACTATTCAGTCTAGGGCTTTCATGGCCGTCTCGAGAGTCGCCGCATCCTTCAGGACAGAAAGTCGGATCGACGGGCGCCGCGCGATAGCCTCCGCCGGTATAGAAACTCCAGGAATTTCATTAAAGCGCTCAAGTGATGGGTGAGGGACGTTCGTGAAATGTTGAAATTCAGGCCTCAGCTATTTGAGTGGGTTAGTACCAGAAAAAGCACCCCAGCCGCTAAAACCTATAGTACCACCACACATCAAACGCCTCGCCCTTGATTCTATCTTTGATGTGGTTTTTTTCTCTCTGTATATATTCCCTGGCCTGGGCAGAAAGCTCCTTGGGGTAGTTGCCCAGGAGATACTCCTCTTCGGCGAGCGAGATGCCCGCTCCTTCCAGTCGTGACCGCATGGGACCTGTGTGGTTAGCATCCATGATGATGAAGTGAGGATAGTAGTAGAGAGGAATGAATGGGAAGAACTTATGCTTCAAACCCGAGTGGGATCTGTAGACGATTTTGAGATGCTGTACATATCCCTGGCGGACCTCCGCATCCAGGGTCTTCATTGTTTCGTTCCTGTCGAATCCCTCATTCTCCATCATTTCAAGAAACGTTTCAAAATGTATGAGGCACTTGTAATACGTGGCATTGAGAATGCCTCTGCACATCAGTTCCTTCCGGGTTGTTTTCTGAATGTCCCGGTAGAAGCTGACAATCTGATTGATCCTGCCGCTGATTGCGTTGCCCTGGCAAATCCGCAGCCTTCCTTTTCTCCTTTCGATCATGCCGTGCTCCAGAAGCACGGCGACGGCTTTTGTGGCGTGGGAGGCCTCACCGACTGCTTTCAGCAGGGCAGACTCATCCTTGCCCTCATCAGACTCGAGAAGAATCTCCAGTATGCGCGGAATGGAAGGTGTGTCGAGCAAATGCCTGTAATTGGCCACGTTGACGGAATACCTGCCTGTAGTCTATATTATTATCATCCTATTCTTCCGCAGG
>DATJPW010000390.1:0-5328 GCA_035506215.1 Desulfomonilaceae bacterium | reverse complement strand
CAAGCGGTTGCAAAACCTCAATGGAAGAAAAGAATAATGCAATATTTTGTAGGGGCGGTTCGTGAACCGCCCGAAATCAGGGCGCTTCTCGAAGCGCCCCTACTGTATCACATGTGTATTCAGAGGTTTTGCAACCACTTGACGTAAACTGTGGCGGGTCAGAGTACGTTACGCTATTTATCACCTTCCGGTCTCAAACAAAATGCGTTATTATCCCAAAAACAAATCGTGAGATCTCTTCTCTTGTTGTTGCCTACGGTAACGGCATATTCGCCAAAAGGTTCCAAAAAGACGGTGCAACGCTCTTGGGCGCCATCTGCTCTCTGCAAAGGAGAAATCTATGAGGAGACTCGGACTGCTGGCTCTGGGATTGATCCTCTTCACAGGCGCGCATGCCTATGCGCAAAAAGAGAACGTGGTGGTTGCCACAGGGGGTATAGGGGGCGTCTATTATTACTATGGCACGCAGGTAGCGGAGATATTGAACAAGGCCGATGTAGCATCCGCTACTGCAATGCAAACGGCCGCGTCCGTGGACAACATGCTTCTCATCCGCGATAAGACGAATGAACGCAGACGTACCTTTTTCTTTGCCACCGTCTTACCCGACACGGCCTACGTGACGGTGAAGGGAGACCACGAAAAGTTTGCGGAAAAGCACGTCAAGGCCGATATCCTCTGGATGATGTACCCCAATTACCTGCACATTATCACGACCGATCAAACCGGGATAACCAAGCTTTCGGATCTCCAAGGAAAGCGGGTCTCCACAGGCGCACCGGGCTCGGGAACCGAATTCACAGCTCTTAACCTGCTAAAAGCGGCCAAAATTGATCCCAAAAAATTTCAAAAGTGGGAGAAGCTCGGGGCCAAGGAATCGGACGAAGCCTTAACCAACGGGACCATCGATGCCTACGTCTGGTCGGGAGGTCTGCCCACCGGCTCCATCGTGGAGACGGCCAACACCCTGAAACGCACGGGGACCAAGTTGGTCATCGTGCCAGTTCCTGCAACGGACCCGGCCGTGGCCGAATTCCAAAAGGAGTTCCCAGGCCTTAGCGACTCGATGATCATTCCAAAGGCGGTTTATGACACAGCTACCGATACGCCCACCCTCGCCTTCTGGAACATGTTCATGTGTCCCGCATCCACTCCGGAGGATCTCGCCTACAAAACGACCAAGGCCGTCTTTGAAAATCTGGAGATTCTGCGTGCCTCAGTGAAGGCCGCTCAGGACACTACGGCGGAAAGTACATCAAAGTTTATCGGTAAAACGGCCATTCCCTTCCATCCCGGCGCGGTCAAATATTTCAAAGAGAAGGATCTGGTGAAATAGAGACGATGCATGGCCAAGTACTGTCTCACGTTGGGACTTCTGCTGGTGTGTCTCGTTTCCGGTCTCAAACCTGCCGTCGTAAAGATTGAAGACCATTCCAGACTGCTGGTGCTTCTGCGCTGGCAGTCCGGTCAAATCCAGTTTGTAAACTCGGTCACAGGGAGACCGGTTGCCATTCATTTTCGGATAGGTGGTCTGTTCCACGATTTTGTGGTGAGTACGGACGAAACGACTGAAGACTACTACACGAACGGGTTGTATAACCTGAACGAGGTTCTTACCAAGGACTCCACGGATACGTTACGGTTCTGCTCCGTTAAGGGGATAAGGCTGACATTGGGCTTCTACAATTTCGACGTGAAAGACGGATGCCTGGAGGTGCGGCTCTTATGGAAAAGATAGTCAAGAAGCTGGTATACGTCGTCGCGATCATGGGGACCCTCTACCATCTCTACCTCGTCGTTCATCCTTACTTACCCCTCTCGCAGTTCCACTCTTCGGTTCTGGACCTGACGCAGGTCCAGAGGGCAACTCACGTATTTCTAATCTCTTTAATCGGCTACTTGCTGAGTTTTTCACGAACAAAGGACAGAAACATCGGCGGAAGCCTCACGCTCGCCTTCCTGACCGGCCTGATCCTGTATCAGTTCGTTCAGTTGTCGATCCCCCTCCCTTTAAGGGTTTTTGGGGTATTCATATGGGGGTGCGCCATGATCCCCCCCATGATCCGCTTAACCCAGAGGCCGGCCAACATTATATGCGCAGCGCTGACCTTGCTCCCATTTCTCTATCTGGTCATCAATTACGAGAAGCTGATTTATCGAGCCATCACCCCCGAACCGTGGGACCTGGTGATGTCCTTGAGCGAAGTGCTGCTCGTGCTCGGGGTCATCTTCCGGTTAAGCGGCCCCATCATGCCGATAATAGTGATGCTTTTCTTCCTCTACAACCTATACGGGTACCTTCTCCCGCCCACGTGGGCAAACCCCGGCTTCGATCTCGACATGCTCCTGGGGAAGATGTACTGCGAGACGGAGGCTGGCATTTTCGGCACGATTACCGGAGTTTCGGTTAAGTACCTCATTTATTTCACGACCCTCGGGGCCATCATTTCCAGGATGAATTACGGGAAGATTATAGCGAACACCGCGCTCCTCTTCGTAGGGCGAAGCCCTGCCTCCCCGGGGAGGACCAGTTCCATCATGGCCGTACTCATGGGTATGATCTCCGGTTCGGGCGCAGCAGACACCCAGTTCGTGGCAACTCTCACAAAGCCTCTTTACGAGAAAGTAGGTTACGACACACACTATGCCGCAGGAATCGTCGCCACAGTGGGGACCATCGCTTATATCACCCCGCCGGTCCTAGGGTCTATCGCCTTTCTGATGGTCGAGCTATTGTCGATCCCATACTCGCGGATCATTGTCATGACCCTCGGACCGATGCTCCTTTACCTATTCGGGATTGTCACCTATAACGAACTCTATGTGAGGAAGGTCAAGCTTCCGCAGACGACGCTAAGCTCGGAGATAGATTTTTCCTACTTCAAACGCTACTGCTATTCATTTGTGCCGATCCTGTTCATCGTCGTGATGATCTACAAAGGTTACGCCATCAGCCTAACAGTGAGCTTAGCGGCAGCGCTTTTTGTGATCTTCGCTTTTTTGGACAAGAGCGTCAGACCCCCTGTAAAGAACTTGTTCGATGCCCTATCCGAGGGTATCATCTTCCTTCTCCCGATAGCCAGCGCAGTCATCGCTGCCAATATGATCATGACCATGATGGTCATGAGCGGGCTTGCCTCAAAGTTCTCCATGTTCCTCATGAACGCCAGCGGAAGCAGCCTCCTGTTTGCGACACTCTTTACAGGGTTTTTCAGCATCCTGTTGGGGATGGGCGTCCCTCCTATAGCCACCTATGTCCTCACCTCCGCCCTCACCGCGCCCGCCATACAGAAGTTGGCCATGATGAACGGGATCCCCGAGAATGCAGCGCTTCTGGCCACCCATATGTTTCTCTTCTATTATGCTGTGCTGGCGGAGGTGACTCCACCAGTAGCCCTTTCAGCTTATGCCGCCGCCTCGGTGTTTGGGACCGACCCCATCAAGACCGGTGTTTACGCCGCCCGAGTTGCCTTACCGAAGTACCTGCTCGGGATCACGTTCATCCTGTCTCTCAGCGGGACCAGCCTCTTGATCCTGCCTGCCTTTCAGACGCTCCCGTTGGGTGAAGCGCTAGTCCAAATCGCCATTCGATTTCTCCTCTCCATCTTGGCAATCTTTGCCTTGAATGTGGCCGTAGTTGGATATTTCATGAAAGGCCTATCCATATCCACCTTCGAGCGGATTGTGCTAGGCGCGTCTGCGTTGCTGCTTTTCTATCCGTCCTCGTTGACGGACGTGATGGGGGTGCTCCTCCTCGCGGCCTTCCTGGTAAGAAAATGGGCTGAGCGCCGCAGAGAGATGGCGGCGCGGCGTGTATACGCTGATTAGGTTTTCCCGAGCTCAAACCTCGGCGTTCGGCGTCTCTGATGTTTGATGCACTTGATACCCGCATGATAGTGCCCGCAGCAAAGTCCGGAATTGGTCGAACGACCGGTCATCGGCGCCGCGGCACTCGGGAAAGAAGGAGATCAGATGAAAGTAGTTCTATTCGACAAGGCGGAGACTTACGAGCCTGAGAAAGACTGGAAACGGGTTAGTCTGTGCGGCGAAACGGATGTGTCCGTAGAGCACTTTGTCAAACCTCCGGAACACGCGTCTCCCAGACACCAACATCCCAGCGCCCAGGTAACCATTGTGCTGAAGGGCAAGATGATCATTATGTCCGACGATGAGACATACGACCTGAACGAAGGGGATGCCGCATACATACCCCCGAATGAGCCGCACGCTCTGAAGAATGCATTAGCTGAGCCTTCAATCGGGGTGGACATTTTTGTTCCCGGCAGGTCATTCGACTTCTGGTTAAAACGAAAACAAATGTAGGGGGAACTGCTACACTGAAGTCCGATCGCGGATCCCGATGTTGTGGCACACCCAACAACGGCCTTTAATCGACTTCCGCGGGGGTTTTTGTCATTAACGGCCAAAATCGCGAGATCCGGTATCATGGACGAAATAGCATGGCAGCGAAACTACATACGCTTCTGTTTTTTCGCGAAAAAACCGGCGCTCCACAAGAGCCCTTTTGCCTGGGAGCGATCACTCCCAGGCGTTGTTAGAGCTCCATATTTCCGTTTCCAGCAGCACTCACATTAGCCTGCGGGCAATGGTCATTTTTTCGGCTTCCTTTGCCCCTTCATAAATCTCCAAGACTTTAGCGTGACGATACAGACGCTGGATATCATATTCGTCTATGTATCCGTACCCTCCGTGCATCTGAAGGGCCTTATCGCAAACCCATACGGCCGTCTCACCGGAATAATACTTGGCCATAGCGTTCAGCTTTGGGTCCGGTCGCTTCTGATCCACGAGCCACGCAGCTCTGTAAGTGAGTGTTCGGGCCAGCTCTATCCTCGTGGCCATTTCAGCCAATTGGAATTGGATTGCCTGGTTCGATGCCAGCGGACGCCCGAAGGTATGTCTTTCCTGGACGTATTTTAATGCCAGGTCCAAAGCGCCTTGAGCGGTGCCCACGGCTTGGCCCGCGACCATAGTCCTGGTAGCGTCAAAGAACTCCATCAATTGGTAAAACCCGTGACCTTCCTTTCCAATAAGGTTGCTCTGTGGCACGCGGACATCCTCGAACGATACCTCAGCCGTGTCGCTGGCCCGGATCCCCATCTTTCCTTTGATCTTGGTGGCCTTAACGCCCGGCGTGTCGGACTCCACCAGGATGATACTCTGGCGTTGGTGCCGTTTCTCAGCTTTGGGATCGGTTACGCAAAAAACGCACATGAAATTGCATATCGTGCCGTTGGTAATGAACATTTTGGTACCGTTGATAACATAATCGCTACCGTCCTTAACGGCTCGAGTCCGAATTCCCGC
>DATJPW010000389.1:0-28256 GCA_035506215.1 Desulfomonilaceae bacterium | reverse complement strand
CTATCGTTGACCTTAACCAGGCCGCTGAAGAGACCTACGGCTGGCGCCGAGACGAGTTAATCGGTAAGCCCTTCAAGACGCTGGTACATCCTGACCGGCATGCCAGGGTTGACGAATTGCGGGAACAATGCAAGCGCGGTGAAAGGGTTGAAAATGTAGAGGCCCTTCACCGCACAAAGTCGGGCGAGACCATCCCCGTGCTCTTAAGCCTCTCTCTTTTGACCGACCAAAAAGGCAAACCCATCGGCATAGCAAGCATAACCAAGAACCTGACTGATCTGAAGCGCACAGAGGACATGTTGCGTGCCAGAACTGAAGCTCTCGAGCGCAGTAATAAGGAACTTGAGCAGTTCGCTTACGTGGTGGCTCACGACCTCAGAGAGCCCCTTGTTGGGGTGGCAGCCTATGTAAAGATGTTGAAGCGGCATTATAGAGACACGCTTGATGCTGAGGCTAGGAAATTCATCGGTAGCGCTCTTGACATCATTTTTAGAATGGACTCCCTTATTCAAGGTCTACTGGCCTATTCGCGTTTGGGAACAATGAAGCCGTCGCTTGAGCGGACCGATTGTAATATGGTTCGGGACACCGCTATATCGAATCTAAAATCGGCAATAGGCGCAAGCCGCGCTACAGTGACCAGCGAGACGCTTCCAACCTTAATGGCCGATCCCTTACAACTGGGACAATTATTTCAAAACCTTCTGAGCAATGCCATTAAGTTTGCCGGCGACAGACCTCTGGAAATCCACATCGGCGCGGTGCGGGAAGAATCTCAGTGGAAGTTCTACGTGAAGGACAACGGCATCGGCATTGAACCACCCTACCTAAACCGAATCTTTCGCATCTTCGAACGGCTGGAAAACGCCGCGGGCCGAGCAGGCCACGGGATTGGTCTGGCGAATTGCAAGAAGATTGTGGAGCAGCACGGAGGACGAATTTGGGCAGAATCCGAACCCGGTGACGGGTCAACTTTCTTCTTCACGATCCCGGACCGCATCGCAGCCCGGGAGTGAAACCAATTCGCGTTCAAGTCTATAAGAAAATCCCCTCTAACCTCCCTTTATTAAAGGGGGGAACGGGGGGATTTGAATGCGAAATGGTATGAAACCGCTGTGGGCCGGCTCCCCATAGTAATTAGAGATTGAGAATCTTTCTCGCTTCTGCAGGGGTTGCGATCTCCCTTCCCATCTCCTCGGCCATGTGAGCTATTTTGGCCACCATCTGCGCATTGCTTTCTGCCAGGACCCCCTTCGAAATCCATATGCAATCTTCGAGTCCTGTTCTCACGTGCCCGCCCGCGCCGATTGCAACAGGAGCGAGGCTGTGGATATTCAGCCCGCCCGGCGCACATAGACTCCACGTAGAGCCCTGAGGAATGGAATTCTTCAGAAATACCAGATTATCGATGGTCGGTTGCAATCCACCAAGGACCCCAAGCACGAAGCAAAAATGAAGAGGCGGTTTCAAAGCATCGAGCGACAGAAGAGTGAGAGCATTATTGATCATGCCCGCGTCGTAAATCTCAAGTTCGGGCTTTACGCCACATTCTTTCATGGTATCGGCGTAGTGTAACAACGTGGTCCATGGATTCATCTGGACGTCATTAAGAATGAATTTCCTTTTCTTTCGGTCAAGGATACCGAAATTCAAAGATCCGCAGTTGAGTGAAGCTATATCCGGCTTGACTTCAGGATTAGCAGCGAGAGCCGGTATAACGGCTATTCTTTCATCCAGGGGCCAGTCAGGCCCCACTCCGGTGGTAACATTGATTATTAGGTCGCATTCACTCCTGATGATTCGGATGGTCTCTTCAAATAGTTCAGCCTTGTGGGCACGCTCGCCGGTCAGAGGGTCTCTTACGTGCATGTGAACTATAGAAGCGCCTGCCTTATAGCTATCGACAGCGGATTTGGCGATTTCCCTGGGTGTATGTGGCAGATTGGGATTGTTTTGCCTGGTGGTCAGGCTACCGGTGACTGCGACTGTTATGATAAGTTTTTCCATTTCCTTCTTGTCTCCCTATATTAATAACGGTCTCACGGGGAGGGGGCACACTGCGTCGCCCGTCAGACGTTTTGTCTTTACGTCCTTGCTCAGGTTCGTGTTTGATTCAATTTCCGATGAATCGGGAGAAGCTATTCAATGCCTTGGAGTGCCTCTTCCCGGTCTGCGACCACAGCGTCATTTACATCGCGGATTCTCCGTATCTTTTGGAGGAATTGCAAATTTATCAGTTGGAATGACGATGGGGTCCCCGAGGAACGGGAAATCAATCACATTCTTGAAAGCATGATCCTTCTGCATTATGCCTATAAAACCGGGCGTTTGTATCTGGTGATCACAGGGCCTCATGGTTGTTTCGCCTGCCATTCCATCGAACTTCATGCCCTCCCATGCAGGGATGATCTTGTCTGCATCTACTGAGTTCGCCTTCTTTATAGCCTCACCAACGAAAAGCATGGCATCTACGCTAAGGGCCACAGAGCTTGGGACCAGGTAGAAGGTGGGTCTGTCCGGATAATGCTTCTTGAACCAGGTCTGCCACGCTTTCACGAATTCCTCATTTTTCTTGGTCTTCAAAGTTGCCAGGTAAAGCTCCGCCGTTACGCTTCCCAAGCCGGCATCCCGTGCCTGGTTCATGTAGGTGGGGTTATCGAGGTAATAGGAACCAAATATCGCCTTCAGACCCAGGTCTCTCGACTGTTTCATAAGATTCGGAAGATCTGGGCCGAAATTCCCGGTAATAATTACATCAGGTTTTGCCGCGATAGCCTTGGTGACATAGGGACCGAAGTCTTTTGTGGCCATCGGGTGATAATCTTCTCCCACAATCTCCTGGTCGGCCTTCTTGGCCTTCTGAAAAGTCTTTTTGAAGGATTCCGCCACAGCGTGTCCGAAGGCGTAGTCCTGATTCAGGATGTAGAACCTTTTGTACGGGCTTGAAGCGAAATAATTCGCTAGAATCCCCGAATGCATCGAGGTGCTAAGGCATACTCTGAAGGAATTAACTTGGAATTCCGAACCCATAATCTCATCGGCTTCATTGTGCAGTATGACGTGGATGACATTCAATTCCTTCGCGAGCTTGGCAAGAGCAAGACCGACAGCGCTGTTAGTGTGGCTCATAATGACCTTTGCGCCGTCTTCCAGCACCGCTTTCCGGGCCATTCGTACCGCTATATCCGGTTTCATTTGATTGTCATACTGAACAAGTTTTACAGGTCGTCCCAATAGCCCGCCTGCCGTATTGAGTTGCTCGACCCCATATTCGACATATGCTGCGACTTCAGTCCCCACATCCTTAAATGGACCTGATAATGGTTCAATAAGAGCAAACACGATGGGTTGCTTTTGGTCCTGTGCGAGACCTACAGCAGAGCACAAAAAAACGGCCAGCAGAAGTACGACAGCCAATCTAATGCCTGATATGCGACTCTTCATGGAATGCCTCCCCGGTGTAGATTGATAGAACACAAATGAACCTGAAGCATCGGTCACTTCTTAATGTCTGCCTTTTGACAATGCTTTTGTACAAATCTTTGGTTATACTTCCAGGTACGTTTCGATAATGTGTGGGCTCGCCTGCAAGTCATCAGGTGTTCCCTTATAGACGATTTCACCTTTGTTCATAATCATCACGGAATCAGCCAGGTCCATCACAACATCCATTGATTGTTCCACAAGCACCACAGAGGCCCCGGAACGATGAATCTCTTCAATGACATTGACAACGGTTTCAACGACTTGCGGAGCAAGCCCTTCAGTGGGCTCATCGATAAGTACAAGCGAGGGGTCTCCCATCAAGGTCCGTCCGATGGTAAGCATCTGCTGTTCACCTCCGGACAGATTGCCTCCCTTGAAAGAATCTCTGTGCCTCAATTCCGGGAAAAAATCATAGACTTTTTCAATAGTCCAGCTGGACTCGGTTTTTTGCTTCTGTCCTGACTTCATGCCTAACAAAAGGTTTTGCCTGACCGTAAGAGTAGGGAATATCCTCCTGTCTTCGGGAACATAGCCTACACCGAGCTTTGCCATCTGATATGGCTTAAGACCTACCGTCTCTTTGCCACTAAATTTGATGGAGCCGTCTTTGGGACGAACAATACCCATTATGCTCTTAAGAGTGGTGGATTTACCTACTCCGTTCCTTCCTAAAAGTCCAACAATCTCAGCCTCATGTACCTCAAGCGACACGTCGTGGAGAACATGGCTTTTGTCATAGAACGAGTTGATCTTATTGACCTCGAGCATGTCTCTTTTTTCCCAGATAAGCTTTTTTGACTGCTTCGTCCCTGCGAATATCATCAGGTCGACCGGACGCAAGCACGACACCATATGAAAGCACCGTAATCCTGTCTGCCATACTGAAAACCACATCCATGTCGTGCTCTACGACCATGAGGGTCTTTCCTTTTGTTATATTCTTGATGAGAGAAACAGCTTCTCTGCTCTGCTCTCTCGTCATACCTGCTGTTGGTTCGTCAAGGAGGATGAGTTTAGGATCCGTGGCCAGAGCGATCCCCACCTCAAGGGCCCTTTGCTGACCATATGAAAGCTCGCTGGCTGGAACATCCTTGATCGCATCCAATCCCAAGACATTGATGAGTTCAATAGCCTCCTGATGCACAGCATCTATATTCTTTAGCCTCACCAACATGCTAAGTCGAATCCCTCTTCTTGAGAGAATCGCATTTCTGATATTTCCGTACACTGTCATCCCGGGAAACACGTTTGTAATCTGAAAAGACCGGGCAAGCCCCTTCCTCGATATCTTATGAGGAGCGAGGCCCGTAATGTCCTCGCCGTTGAAACGAACCGTTCCCTGCGTGGGTTTATACTTGCCGGATATGACGTTAAAAAGCGTGCTCTTCCCGGCCCCGTTGGGGCCTATGATCGCGTGGCACTCACCTTCTTCAATTGCAAGGTTTATGTCGTTTAATACGGTCAGTCCCTTGAAATCTTTGTGTACGCCCTGAAGTTCAAGAATTGTCATTTGCTTATGTCCCTACCAAGACGGAACATGCTTATTATCTTCTCGTTCGATATGAGCCCGACAAGACCGGTTCGCAGATACATAACAAGAAGGATGAAAAGCACACCGAGAATGAACTCCCAGCGGTCGGTGATACGGCTCACCCAATCCGTAAAATAGAGATACACGCCCGCGCCCAGAATTGGGCCAAGAAAAGAGCCGACGCCTCCGATAAAGGTCATGAACACAACCTGCATGGACATCGCAGTGTCAATGGAACTCGTGGAAACAATTCCCTGGAAAAGGGTGAAGAGACTGCCTGCGATGCCAGCGAAGAATGAGCAGATCGTGAAAAGCGTCAGCCTGACCGAGAAGATGTCATATCCGATAAAATCGGCTCGCTCATCGTTCTCTTTGATTGCCAGAGCGCTATTCCCGAAAGGCGTCGATGTGAGATACCACTGAACAAGGATACAGAGGACAACAATTGCGATAACCAAGTAGTAAACATTAATGGCGTTATTCATAGGTATTGAGCCCAGGCCGGGCAGACAAAGATCGGGGCGTTTGATGCTCAGTCCGTCATCTCCCCCTGTAAGTGACCGCCACTTCAGCGCAATGGCAAAGAAGAACTGATTAAAGGCCATGGTGAGAAGCGCAAAATAAGCCCCCTTGAGCCTGACACAGAAAAATCCTGCCAGGAGACCACCCACGGCGCCCGCTACGCCACCCAGCAGGAGAATCAGAAGAAGCGGAAGGCCGGCGAAATACTTGCACAAAAGCGCCACGGTATATGCGCCGATGCCAAAATAGGCTGAGTGACCGAAAGAAAGCATCCCACCGTAACCGAAAAGCATATTGAAGCTCATGGCATAGAGAGAAAAGAAAGCGATCTCGATGACCATGTTTACCTGAGTTATGGGGATCAGATAAGGCAAAATACCGATTCCTACCAGGCACAAGCAGATTCCCGCTGTTCTCAAACCGCCTACCTTCATTCTTTGTCTCCAAAAAGGCCGGTCGGTCGGACGATCAGGACGAGGGCCATTAGAACGAACTGGAAAACCAGGGCAAACTTGGGAAGGATAAGTATCCCGAATGATTGGAGCACGCCGATCATGAGCGATGCTACTAGCGCTCCGAGAATGCTTCCGAACCCGCCGATGACAATGACGACAAAGGCGTCCATCAAGATGTCAAACCCCATAGCCGGATTTGTGCCAAGGAAAGGTCCGGCTATAGCGCCTGCCAGACCGGCAAAGGCGGATCCTATTGCGAATACCCCCAGAAAAACGAGCGTTACATTAGTACCAAGCGCGCCAACCATTTCTGCATCCGAGACAGCGGCACGCACTATGATGCCGATACGAGTCTTTGTGATGATGGCCGCCATAACCAGGAGCACTACAATGCCGCAACCGAGAATGAAGAGTCGGTAATAGGGATACGTGGCGCCGAGAATAGTCATGGAGCCGGTGAGGGACCAGGGCACAGACACGGGAACAGGGGAATTTCCCCAAAACCATTTCACCACTTCCCCAATCACAAGAAAAACACCAAAAGTTAGGAGTAATTCATAGGCGTGACCGTAAGCATGGACCTTGCGAAGCAGGAAACGTTC
Source organism: Desulfomonilaceae bacterium (assembly GCA_035506215.1). Classification (GTDB taxonomy): domain Bacteria; phylum Desulfobacterota; class Desulfomonilia; order Desulfomonilales; family Desulfomonilaceae; genus DATJPW01. The sequence continues at coordinate 21,660 of DATJPW010000389.1, read as the reverse complement.
TACGAACATACCTCCTATCGCTGCACCCAAAGGAGCGACAAGAAGGGAAAGCCAAAAGTTTCCCGACCATGCTGCGACAGAATAAGCAAAGTAGGCGCCCAGCATGTAGAAGCCTGCATGAGCGAGGTTAAGAACCCCCATCATGCCAAATACAAGCGTTAATCCGGACGCAACGAGAAAAAGGAGCATCCCGTAGACAACACCGTGGATCGCTTGAATCACATAGATATCGAACGAAAAGGACATTAAATGCCTGTCACCGTGTATAGGTCGTTATGAAATCATTTACCATCTCATCCAAAGAATATGACACATACCATCCCCACTCTTTCTGGGCCTCATCGCACCGTATTTCCCGTGGTGTATTTTTATTAACCTCGGTAATCAGGGGATCGGGATTGAAACTGATTTTTGCCTCCGGATAGTGCTTCCGCACTGCGTTGACGAGATCCAGCGTGCTGGGCGGGGGGATCATCTGGCCGACATTGTAGATCCGTGTCACTAGAACATCTTCGGGCGCCTTATTGAGCAGGATGAGGCTTCTCAGTGCGTCCTTCACGTAAAGCAGTGGAATAACAGTGTCTTCCGGTACGTTCACCTCGAACGGTTTCCCCAGAATAGCTGCTTCAACCAGCCGGCTATTGTACTGCCCGAAACCGGGTGAATTCACATTGGGCCCGATCAGCACCGGAAGCCGTATGCCACGCACATCAATACCGAATTTCTTGTGATAATAGAGGCCCAGCAATTCCGAGAAGACTTTGGTAACTCCATAGACAAGGAGCGGACGTTGGGGCGTCTCTTCAGTTACAACTTCAAGGTTGTATCCAGGATTTACATAAACGGCCAAACTACTTGTCAGGATTACTCTTTTTGAATCAAAGAGTCGCGCCGCCTCCAAAATATGGTAGGTCCCCATTCCGTTCACCGAAATGGACGCCCAGGGATCGTTTTCGGAAGGCGCAGACAGAATCGCGGCCAAGTGAATAATGACTTGTGGCCTGAAATCGCGAACTGCGTTGAGGACTTGAGAAAAATTAGTGATATCGCCTTTGACGTAGCTTACCGCTCCGCCGCCATCAAAGAGAGGCTGGGGTGGTTTGACATCAAATATTACTATCCTGTCACCTTCAGCTACGAGGTTCTTTGCCAGTTCAAGTCCTATAAATCCCGAGCCGCCAGTGATGAGAACCGTTTCAGACATCAAATCTCCCGTTTCGGATAGAGAATCGTGAGGAGTTCCATTATCTTGTCGTCTCGGGCCCTTTCATCTCCGCTCATGAGATTACTTGATTCATATTCGAAAAAACCCTTCCCGGATTTCCGGCCTATCTCTCCCGCCCTTACCTTTTTCTGTATTATCCTTTGTGGTTCTAATGAATTATCAAGGTACGTGTACATATCTTTCATTCCGAACCAAAAAAGATCTATTCCAGCCAAGTCGATGCTCTTCAAAGGGCCTATGGTTGCAAGTCTCAACCCAAGGCTCCCGGACACAGCTTTATCAATCTCTCCTGGTGTTGCCACCCCTTCCTGGAGGAGGCTCAAGGTCTCTCTAAAGAGAGCAAATTGTATGCGGTTTAACAGATGGCCGGGGACTTCCTTTAATACTCTCACCGGAACTTTTCCTATCTCTTCAAGCAGGTGAATGGTCCTTTCCACCGTTTCCTGCGAGGTGGCCGCGCCCTTGACTACCTCCACCACAGGTATGAGATGTGGAGGATTGAACCAGTGGGTAACTACTAACCTTTCCTTTCTCTTAACATCTTTGCCAATGTCCGATATTGTGAGCATTGACGTATTGCTTGCCAGTATGGTCCCTTCTGGTGCGAGGGAATCGATTGCTTTGAACACCTTCTTCTTGATGAGCAGATCTTCCGGGACTGATTCCACGACAAAATCCGCATCACGCACTGCTTCGGCCAAGTCTCCGGTCGGTGATATCCTGGAGATGATTTTCTCTATACGCGCCTCCTCCTCAAGGCCTTTCTCCGCGGAGGCCTTCAGGTTCAACCCTATCCTTTGGCTTGCCTTCTCCAAGACGGTTTCGTCCGTATCATGCAAGGTGACGTTACACCCGCCCTGGGCAAAAGCCTGTGCTATGCCGTGCCCCATAAGACCTGAGCCTATGACGGCGATGCGCTCGGGGCTGGCTGCCGTCTTCATCCTTCTTTGGCTCATTCTGCACTCTCTTGAGTTGAGATACACACTGGATGCGTCATATATGCCCCAGCTTTTCGGGCCTCATAGTAGAATGGGCAATCTCTCTGTTGCGTAGGTCACGTTTGGGTTCAAGGGTACATTGCCAAGGCTTTCACCTGTGCCTGATTGATGACGAGTTTTCTGCGTTCTAATGCTGTGGCCGAGGATTCTTGTTCAAGCGGATAATTTTTGTTAATAGACAATATCGCTAAGCGAGAGTATATTGTCAACAATTATTTTTCATATTGTCAACAATTAGTTTTCCTGGTATATTACCTGTGACTCGGACTGACATGGAAACAACCACCACAGAAAATACCGTCAAAGCATCGCACGAGGTCGCAAAGGAAATTATGAAGGCCATCGCAACGGGTGCCTTGAAACCCGGCCAGAGGCTTGTCGAGGTCCAGTTGTGCGAACTCTTTGATGTAAAGAGGAACAAAATAAGGGAGGCGTTGCGAAAACTTGAACACGAGGGATTTGTAAACATCACTCCGAACGTGGGCGCCGTGGTGTCTGAAGTTTCACGAATCGATATCGAACAGATGTACGATCTCCTCAGTGTTCTCGATGGAATGGCGGTAAGGCTGGTCACACCATGTGTCATCCCCGAACAGCTTGCACGCCTGGAGGCCGTGCTTGATAAAATGGAGGCCACCGATGACCCGGCCCTGTTCGCCGATCACAATAACGAGTTCCACACTTTGCTCTGCTCATACAGCGAAAATGTCCGTCTCATGAAGGTAGCCGATAACCTTAGGCTCAGTATAATGGCTTTTGGATTTCGCAGCTTTTTTGCGCCGGGCCAGATTGCCGCTTCAAATAGAGATCACAGGAAGGTTCTGCAAGCCATCAAAGAAAATAGGCCGGAAAAGGCCGAGAAGATAATGCGAAAGCACGTCCTCGATGCAAAGAACCGTCTCATCAAGTGGCTGTACAAGTCCTTGTAGCAGACAAACCGATCCAACTGACATTTGCATTCTTGCCTCGGATCTGTTATTGCTCGTCAATAGGTCTGGGATTTCAATTGGATCGCTTCGCAACGGAGTCGATCCTGGAATTTGTAGTTGAGTAATCTATTTTGTGGTATGGACTGTTCGGGAGTCGATCAACGATGGTGAAATACAAATGCCTTCTTTGCGGAATAGAATGGGGCAACCCCGAAGCCACGGATTCGGACATCTCGCACGGGTACTGTCCGAACTGCATAAGAGCCTGCTACACTGATCGAATTCACGAAGCACAACTGAAAGCGGGGTTCTCCGATTGCTTTAACAGGGGTCACAGTGACTGCTCGGAGGATGCTTGCCGTTTCAGGGCAGCCTGTCAAGATGACTCAGTAAGCAATTGGAAGGAAGAAGTAATCGAAACAGTTGACTCTCAATGAGCAGTAGGACTCTCCCGCCTCTGTCAAACCTCCTCAAATGCCTGCTCTAAGTCTGCGACCTGATCGTCGATGTGCTCGATGCCGACGGAGACACGGATCATGTTTCGCGTTATGCCCATTGATTCACGGAAGGATTCCGGCATTGATGCGTGTGTCATGGACCATGGGTGCTCAATCAGTGACTCTACCCCGCCGAGAGATTCCGCCAAAGTAAACAGCTTGACCGCACCGAGCAGACGAAACGCCTCTCCCTCGCCTCCCTTCAAGAGGAAAGAGAAAGTGCCTCCGTACCCGGTCATTTGTTGTTGAGCCAGTCTGTGCTGCGGATGGCTTTCCAGGCCGGGGTGCAATACTCGCTCTACTTTGGGGTGCGCCTCCAGCCAATGAGCCAGCGCCAAGGCGTTCTTGTTGTGCGCCTCCATCCGTACAGCCAGAGTCTTCACGCCGCGCAAGACCAGGAAGCAGTCCTGGGGTCCGGCGCACACACCCATCGCATTTTGAAGGAACCTGATTTTCGCGGCCAGGTCCGCGTTCTTGACGATGAGAGCGCCGCCCACCACGTCGGAGTGGCCGTTGATGTACTTGGTGGTCGAGTGCACAACCACATCGATCCCCAGATCCAGAGGTCGCTGGAAATAGGGGGACAGAAACGTGTTGTCGCAGATGGTCACGATGTTGTGCTCACGAGCAATTTCCGCGATTGCCCGAAGGTCCAAAATATTCATGAGAGGGTTTGTGGGCGTCTCCGTCCAAATCGCTTTGGTGTCCGGCCTGATAGCCTTGATCAGTAAATCCGGCTCCCGCAGATTGACGAACTCTACGTCCACGCCGTGTCTCTTGGTAACATGCATCAGCAGCCGATAGGTTCCGCCATACAGGTCGTCGTGAACGATCAGGTGATCTGCAGGACCATAGAGCTCAAGTATTGTCGCTTCCGCCGCCATGCCGGTGGCAAAAACGAATCCGTCCGTGCCGCCTTCCAGAGCGGCAAGACAATCTTCCAGGGCTTTGCGCGTGGGATTGCCGCTACGTGAATATTCAAATTCTCCAGGCTGATTAACATCCTTAAAGGCGAAGGTCGACGTCTGATAGATGGGTGTCATGACGGCGCCATACGCAGGGTCCTTCGCCTGTCCGGCATGGATGGCTAGTGTTTCAAAACGCATTCTACCTCCTTCGCGTCAACCCCTTTGATTATTGCGGCATCGTTCACACCTGGAGATGTTCAAATAAAGCCGTGGAAAAATAACGTTCACCAGCGTCGGGCAGCACCGTGACGATCAGCTTGTCCTTGTTCTCCGGCCGTGCGGCGACTCGGACGGCAACGGCCGCGGCGGCCCCACTTGATATACCACAAGTGATTCCTTCTTCCTTGTGCAGACGCATCGCCATTTCAATCGCTTCATCATTGGAGACGGTCGCGATTTCATCCACAAGGTCCAGGTCCAGAACATCAGGTTTGAAGCCGGCGCCGATGCCCTGAATCTTATGCGGACCAGGCTTCGGTTCTTCGCCGTTTCTGATCATCGTCAATACCGGGGAATGAATGGGCTCGACAGCAACTGACCATATATTTTTCTTCTTGTCATTCTTTATAAATCGGCACACACCGGTGATGGTCCCGCCGGTCCCGATGCCGGAAACAAAAATATCCACCTTTCCTCCCGTGTCGTTCCAGATCTCGGGCCCGGTTGTCTTGTAGTGTATATCCGGATTTGCGGGATTCTTAAACTGCTGCGGCACGAAGTACTTGTCTGGGTCGCTTGCCCGGATTTCTTCGGCCTTGGCAATAGCGCCCGGCATCCCTTTGGCCCCCTCGGTGAGAACGAGTTCGGCCCCGAACGCTCGCAGCATCTTCCGACGTTCCAGGGAAAATGTTTCAGGCATGGTCAATACAAGAGGATAATTACGCGCAGCGCAAACAAAGGCCAAAGCTATACCGGTATTGCCGCTCGTGGGTTCCAGGACCGTCACCCGCTTGGATCCCGGTGTCAGCTTTCCTTCTTTTTCGGCTGCCCAGATCATGGAGGCGCCTATACGGCATTTCACTGAATATGAGGGATTGCGTCCCTCGATCTTTGCGAGAATTGTTCCCGGAAGGCCTGCCGGGATGCGATTCAACTTTACGAGAGGAGTCGCTCCGATGCTGAGACTGTTGTCGTCAAAGATCCTTGTCATGTTTTGTCCTTTCCTGGTGTAGCTTACACCATTCTTGAGATAAGTTTCGGATGTAGAATGTCTACGGGCTCATGTTTACTTTGATTGGCCGGAAGGATGGAGCACTCGCTAAATTTATTACCTCCATCGGCATAGTAGACATTAAACCTGCACTTCAACATAAAATCCTTAACGCCTCGCAAAATCACCTACATGCCTCTCCGCTTCGAAACGGAGCGGTCCCCTCCTGACTCCGTTCGGGCTGAACTGCAAAAATCTAAATCGAGAAGTCCAAAACGCATTTTTGCTGCTCGTCGGCTTCCTGAACTACAAGCTGATGGAAGGTCGTTCCATCATAAACCTCTTCAAGCGCTTCCTCGGCCCGTTTCCAAAGGGAAAGAAATACGCAGCGACCATACATGGAGCATGCGCCTTTCTTGCCTGCCGCCGTGCACTCCACCGGGGACAAAGGTCCCTCCATGAACCGCACGATCTCACCGACCGTCAGTTCCTTTGCCGAACGCGCCAGCAGATAGCCTCCATCCTTACCTCGAACGGATTCGACAAAGCCGCCGCCCTTCAAGTGGTTCAGAATGTTTTCCAGGAACCTGACGGGAATCGCCTGAGCTTCCGCGATTTCGCCGATCTTGGTGGTTCCTGTGCCTTGGCGTTTGGCCAGCTCAAAGACGGCCCGTACAGCATACTGACATTTTTGAGAGATGGGCATTGGGGCCCCTATATCACTATGTCTATCAACTAAGTTGACTTTTAGCCTATGATTAATTTCGTGTCAAGATTTTTTTCGGCGACTGGGGAAACGATCAAGAGATCTGAGAAGCGAAGTGACACGACCTTCCTCTCTCGGCAATAAATTACCGGTCTACTGTCAAGCGTCCTGAAGGGACGCTCGGTATTTGAGCCCATTTGGGCGACTGAAAGTAGACCGGTGCTTTAGCGCCGGGCGACCGTCGTGCCACGATTCCCACGATGAATGGGTTTCTGAGACAGATTCTTTACGCTTGGGATGATCTTTTCAGTTACCCCCGCTTTCCCGAAGTAGTTGTAGGGCGACTAGTAGGCTCGGTTCAGGCAATGTACAAATTCTATCAAGTTACTCTCTAGTTGATATTGAGTAGATCAGTCAAGAAAAAGATTGATCGAGCCGTGCTCGTAGGATATGCTGAAACGAAATGCTGAAAATAGTTTTTCACGGCCCAATTGCCGTCTCATCTTTGCCGTGCATAGTGAATCAAGCAGGCATGGGACCTTGGACCTTTGAGAAAGGTGGTTGGCTTCAGGGGACCGGATGCGAGCATTTCAATTAAATTGGACACCGCAGGAAAATTGCTGAGGGGGATGAAAATGAAAATAGAACCGCACAAACCTGTGAACGTTTCTAAGACCGCTTCCTTTTTATATGATTTGAGAATCTCCTGGCGTGCTTTTGTCCTCATGCTGAAACAGGAGCATCGTGCGGCGCGCAGGGCCAAGGGCGTGAATCCGGGTGATGCTTTCTTCAACTTTGTGAAGATGTCATTTCTCAAGTTCACCTTGCTGAGGTACCGTCGCAGCGTGCGGTTCGGCAACCAGATAGTACTCGACTCGACTTTCCCGCCTTATCCGTCTGAGGCCCTCGACAAGCGCCTTTATAATTATATCAATAACTTGGATCTTACGGAACTCCCCACAGGCATCGTGTCGATCTCAACTACAAACTGCTGTCCTTATTCGTGCGCATTCTGTTCCACCGATGCACGCCGGGACACGGACGCAGACCTGGACGAGGAACTGTTAAAAAGAACCATATCTCAGGTGGAGAGCCTGGGGGTTCCTACTATCATTCTTCACGGCGGCGAGCCTATGTATAGGTATGACCGCTTCCTGCGACTTGTGAAGCATATCAACAACGATACCTGTCTGTGGATGTTCACAACCGGATATGGAGTCACTCCGGAACGGGCCAGGGAACTTAAGGAAAACGGACTATTCGGTGTATGGGTGAGTCTGGATCACTTTCAGCCCGAGGTGCACAACCGCTTGAGGGGCAATCCGGAAGCCTTTCAAAATGCCTGTAGAGCAGTTGAGAGCTTCAAGCAGGCGGGTGTTTATGCTTGCCTGTCTCTGGTGCCGCCGCCCGATTTACTCGAACCGGAGAATTTCAAGAAGTATTACAACTTCGCTCGTGGTCTGGGGGTCGCCGAGATTCGGGTAATGGAAAAGAAGCCTTCGGGGCGAGAAGCCTGTCGAGGAGTAGTGCCTCACAGTTCCGCCCTGGAAAGCTTGCAGAAAGAGCTGTTCAAAGACCCTGCTTACCGGGACTATCCGCCTTTCAGCGGGCTCTCCACGTGGCTTGAGAAGGACCCGGCACTGGGTTGCCAGTGTAGATTCGAGTACTTGTATATTACCGCCGCCGGCGAAGTTCAGCCGTGCGAGGCCGCGGAAGTTTCCTTCGGAAATATACAGGACGAGAATTTCCTGGAGCTTTATGCGCGGGCTTGCAGAGCCTTTCGTAATCCTGCCACCGGCTGTATCCCGATGGTGATGTTTGACGAAGTGCGCGAATTTCAGTCTAAGAAGGACCAGTTGTCCTCCGTCGAAAAGTCGGCACTTACTGCTGACATCATCAGCGATTTTCAGGCGCGCGGCCGCATTCCGGGCGCGTATCGCCCCATTTGGTCTATGTATCAGCGCCGGGTGCAAGCGTATCGCAAGCGCAAGGACGCAAACACGCAGCATGGCAGCTAAAAATCACACTTCATAGGGGCTGATTATTCCCGGACCCTGTAACGGAGAAGGCAAGGGTCCGGGATTGTCTTTCTGCAGCATCATTGACGGCGACTTGCAGCGATTTTCAGACGAAGAGCGGCGCAGGCTGCGACCACATCATCCTGTTCGGTTACCCATGTCACCACCGCCACATGTTTTGCTCCCCTTTGGAGCACTGAGTCGATGTTGGATGCTTTGATTCCGCCCATCACTGTCCACGGAATTGTGAGATGAGACGCGACGGCATCAATCGCTTCCAGTCCCAAGGGGTGAATTGATCCGGACTTGGTTTGAGTGGCGAATATCGGACCGATGTTGACATAATCCGCGCCTGCGCTCTGAGCTGAAACGGCCTCTTGGACTGAGTGAGTGGAACAACCGATGATCAGTTGCGGCGCTAGACTGCGCGCCGCCTCAACGGGAAAATCATCCTGGCCCAAATGGACGCCATCCGCACCGGTTGCCAGCGCAATATCGATTCGGTCGTCAACTATGAGCAGAGCATGTTCCCTGGCGCTTATCTCACGAAACTTCAGCGCCTGTCGGTATAAGGATTTGTCCGTCATGTCCTTTTCACGGAGTTGCACGACACGAACGCCCGCGTCCAGTACCTTGGCGAGGACCTCGGTGGGCGGCCGTCCCGCGCAAAATGCCCCTGTGATAACAACATAAAGGTCGGTATTCTCGAAGAGTGCCATACGCTCTTCCAGGGTCATCAACCGCCCCCCACAACCTGTATCAGTTCGAGTGAATCGCCCTCTACGAGCACGGTCGTCGGATACTCAGTACGCTGGACAATCGAATCGTTACGTTGGACTACGGTCCCGGCTGACGAAAGCGCCAATTCAGTGAGTAGTCTTTGTATGGTCAGGCCGTCGGCGCAAGTCAGATTATTTCCGTTCACCACTATTGTCATGTCTCTTTATTTCGTTAGTCGGATTTGGTCACCGGTTTCAGCGATCAAACGCCGTGAAAGCTGTGGTCGAAGTCCTTCCATACGGGATCATATCCAGCGCTGCGGATAGTACTCACCACCTCAGCGGGGGTTCGCCGATCCTCGATCTCGAATTGCGGTAGGGTTTGTTCGCCGCATGAAGCGTAGCCACCGGGACGCGTAGACGAACCCGCACTCATATGGGTGACGCCGAGGGGGATCAATCCATCGCGCAGGCCGGCCCGTTCACGAGTGGAAAGATTGAACCCTACTTCCGGCAAGAACAGTCGCATCGCGAGAATCAATTGAACGAATTCTCTGTCGGACGGAAGACCCTCAACCGGATACCGATTCGGCGTGTGTAACAACCGTGGAAAGGAAACTGAGACAGCGCTCTGCCAACACTTTTTTTGTAGGTATTTCGCGTGCAAAGCCGTCCAGAATCCGTCAATGCGCCAGTCGTACAAGCCCAGAAGCGCACCAATGCCAAGCTTTCTGACTCCGCCCAGTCCTGCGCGCTCAATGGCCGCCAGGCGATAATTAAAGTCTTTTTTTCGACCCTTCAGGTGCACTTTCGCATAGGTTTCCTTGTGATAGGTTTCCATGTACAGAGTGACACCCTCCAGGCCGAGATCAGCAAGCCTCTGGTAACCTTCGACGTCAAGAGCATAGACTTCCACCGATACGGAGGCAAAGTATTCACGCGCGATTTCCACCGCCCTGGCCAAATATTCGATGGGCGCAACCCTGGGCGCATCACCTGTCAGAAGGAGTACGCTTTGAAATCCGTGAGAAGCAAGGGCCCTACACTCAGCGTGAATCTCGGATTCCTTCAAGGTGTGCCGCTCGCCCTTCATGCCGGATCGTGTTGCATAGCCGCAATAGATACAGTCGGACGTGCAAACATTGGAAAGGTAGATGGGCGCGTAGAGGGCAATCGTTCGGCCGAAATGTCGCCTGGTGACGCGGTTGGAGAGACGCGCCATTTCTTCTAAACTCGCTTCGGCCGCGGGCGAGAGCAGAGCCGCGAGGTCTCGGGGCGAAAGGTCGTCGCACTGTAGGGCTCGCTTCACGTCGTCGGATTTGGCCTGCAAAACCTGTTCACGAACCCGGCCTTCCGGCCATGAATTCAGCACTTCTAAAAAGTCCAAAGCAGTCTCCTTGTGTTCAGCCGCTTACGGAACCAGTGAGCCGGAAACTCGCGCTTTTCTTATCCGCCTAACCCAAAAAGCCGGTCAGTGGCGACGATGCTTCCGCTGTCTCTCTGACGGGGCCCAAACCGGCTAGATAGGCCAGCCTCCCAGCCTCGGTAGCGAGCGCGAAAGCCTTGGCCATGGCCGCGTGGTCATTTGCGTCGGCCAAGGCTGTGTTGACGAGAACCGCGTCCGCTCCCATTTCCATTGCTTCAGCCGCGTGAGAAGGAGCTCCCAGACCAGCGTCTACTACCACGGGCACATTCGATTGCTCTATGATGATCCGCACCATTTCACGTGTTTTCAAGCCCCTGTTGCTCCCGATGGGCGATCCCAAGGGCATAACCGCTGCGGTCCCGATTTCTTCAAGACGCTTGGCCAGCACTGGGTCTGCCTGAATGTAGGGCAACACCACAAAACCTGCTTTCACCAGCTTTTCTGCTGCCACGAGTGTCTCAATGGGGTCTGGAATAAGATATTTCGGCTCGGGCGTCAGCTCGAGCTTCACCCATGATTCCAGTCCGGCAGCCCGGGCCATTTCGGCCAGACGTACAGCCTCTGCCGCATTCCTCGCGCCCGACGTGTTGGGCAGAATCAACTGCTTGCTGGGGTCGAGCGCAGAGAGGATGCTGTCGGCACCGCGCTTCGAAAGGTCAGCGCGGCGCAAAGCCACGGTGACAATTTCCGACTTTGAGGCTATCACAGCATCGCGAAGAGCTTTGGCTGAAGGGAACTTGCCGGTTCCCACCATGAGACGGCTTCCAAAACTCCGCCCCGCTATTATCAGCCGGTCCTTTTCCATGGATCGTTCCTTAATCTTTGTCCTGTCCCAACCAACTCACGATCAAGTCATTGAGCTTGTTTTCCCGAGAACGCAGAAAATTCGCTCGCACAAGGATCATAGTTTGATGGTCAACCTACAATATTTCAGATTTAATCTCGCTGGAGAAAATTTTACCGGAACCCAAGTTTTCAATCAAGCCTCGTGGACTTGTCAGTAGCGGGCTTCTTGTCGGGTGATCATCTAGGTCTCCGCCCCGATATCAGGAATCTCCGCCACTACCGGTGGGTCCCTGACCGGCGGACACTAATGTCTCTGCAAATGCTATTACCCTTCCTTTTTTACCTGGCCAATGCAATTTTGGAGGGCTTCTCCAAAAAGAGAGCGCATTCTTGCGGCTGAATCCTTGGGCTTATAGCCTAACTCCGTTTCGGCTTTGGCCCAACTTAAGTCCCAGATCTCGTTTAGAAAAGCGGGGCCTTTCCATTGGTCGGAGGGTATGAGATGGATGGCAGAGGTCGAATTCGCGAGATTCACGATCATTTTCCCAATCTGTTCCCATGTCAGAAAAAGGCTGCCTATGTTGTAAACTTGGCCGGATGCAGCAGGTTTTGTTATGGCAGAAATCATGGCGTTTCCCAGATCTGCCATGGTCACAAACGAGCCGCCCGCCGCGCTTACCATCTCCAAAGGCTGATGTTTCAGTGCCTTCCTAATCAAGTCCCGTAAGTGACGGCCTCCAATAGAGTCACCGAAGGCCCACCAGAAACGAAAGACGGTAACAGGAAGATTCCGCTCTTTGTAATAGATTTTACATAGTTCTTCTGCAGTGTATTTTCCCAGAGCGTAGAGAGGTTTTCTAGCATCCCCCACAACACATGGGTGGGTTTCAGTCACTGGATGTGAAACCGTACGGCCGTAAACGGTTGCGGAACTCGTGTAAATGAAGCTACGTATGCCGGAATGGGAGGCGGCTTCCAAGAGATTGATCTGCCCGTTGATGTCTTCTCCAAAAACAGTGCGGGGGTCATCGCTAAAGCCCCAAGCAAGATGGATGATCACGTCCTTTCCTTGGACTGCCTCGTTGACCAACGCCTTGTTCGTTATGTCCCCCTGCAAATAGTTAATTGATCGATTCTCGGCTACTTCTTGGACATTTGGCGCCCGATCCAGTACCGTTACCTCGTATTGTCTTCGAGACAGGTCTCTTATCAAATACCTCCCCACCTCACCAGCGCCACCAACGACCAGAATTTGCATCTTTCAGTCTCCCGGTTGATCTGTCTCAAATCTTGTGAAAGCAGGGAAGGCGGCCATAGGAACTAACTCGATACCAGGACTGCGACCTGAAGATTCTCCCCTCATCCTCTCCTGCATGGGCAGATCCCGCGTTTCGCTGGACTCCCTCTATGGGAGGGGGAATGAGGGGAGTGTGATAACCGCATGAAACGGCTGAAGCCATAGTGAACAGGCATCGCTTGTGCCCCTAGCCGCGGATGCTCGGTTTATTTGGTGGCAAGAATCTACTTTGAGGCCTCCTTCGCGATCCGGCTTCGCACCAAAGGCCGGAGGAAGAACAGGGCAGCAATTGCCGCACATACGTCGAGAATCGCCGCGATATAGTAAGGGACAACAAAGGAGCCCGCGAACCAGGAGGCCACCAGCGCGGCGCCATAGCCGGCGCACATGGTGGCCAAGCCTTTGGCGGTGTACAACATACCGTAGTTGGCGGAGGCATTCTTGGGACCAAACACGTCACCGGTCAATGCAGAGAACAAGGCGTAAATTTCACCCCATGCGAGGAAAACAAAGGGCAGCAGCATGACGAAGAGCAACGGGTTGCCCGATATCTGTGTAACCAGGAAGATGAGTACTCCTTCTAGAAGGAAAGCAAAGGCCATCGTGTACTCTCTGCCGAACTTGTCCGAAATGGCACCCCACATGATCCTGGACCCGGCGTTGGTAAGTCCTGCGAGAGTCGCGGTAAATGCGACTAGCCCTATACCGAATATCTTCGTATCGCCTACCTGAAGGGACTTGGCGATCTGAGAGAGGTTTCCGGTGGTCATCATGCCGCCGAAACACACGAACATGAGCATAAAATACATGAGATAGAACTCGGGCCTTTGGAGGGTCTCCTTCCAAGTGTACTCCACCCTTGTTTGGGCGACCCTTACGACGTCAGTAACCGGCTTGGGCACCCAACCCAGAGGCCTCCAGCCTGAAGGAGGATGAGTCAAAATCAGGGCCGCGCCAATGCCGATGATCAGCGTGGCAATTCCCCAGATGCCCATGGAGGTCTGCCAACCTACAGCTTTGATAGTCCAGTCAATGGGAATCAACGTGAGAGCGGCCCCGCCTCCGAAACCGGCCGCTGTGCAGCCGGCGGCCAGGCCCCTTTTGTCGGGGAACCATTTCACGGCGTTGGCCACTGTGGCGATGTAGATGATTCCGGCTGCGGTGCCGGCTATTACCCCGTAATAGATGTACATCTCAAAAATCGACCTGCAGAAGAATCCCCCACCGATCCATCCTATCCCTACACCGGTTGCGCCGATGAGCATGAGCTTGCGCATGCCGAATCTGTCGATCAAATACCCGGCGACCGGCACAGGCCAAGTCTCGAACAAGATGAACAGGGAGAATATCATTGCGATCTTGGGGTAGGGAACATCCACCCAGGTCTCTTTCATCCCGGGTGTGAAGAGTGTGAAGGAATACTGGAAGTTTGATATGACGATCATTGAGATCACGCCAGCAGCCAACTGCATCCATCTGTTTCCACAAATGTTTCCATATAGCTGCTTTGCGAGGTCCACCTCTGTTCCCGCCTGCGTTAGGCTCTCGTTGGACATAGCGCCTCCCTGCGAGTCGTTGAAGATTATTCCAATCAAGCGCAAGTGGATGCCCAGCCCGGTTCGGCGGGGCATCCTGCATGCCAGAGCCAAGAGCCGAGCTTTTCCCCTCTAGCGGAAAAGTCTAAGCCCCTGATGCCGGTGTGGGGATCGGAGCCTCGACGGCAATGGCCTTGATCTTTTCGATCTTCTGATCCACGAAAGCCTGCATCTTGGCGATATGTTCCTCTTTCAAGTGAGCGAAGCGCCCTTGATACTTCATGTATTCGCTGACCGGTTTATATTTCTTGGGGATATTCGAGTATTTGTATTCCCCGTTCTCCCATTCATAGAGTGACCACATTCCTGTTTCCACTGCCAATCGGCCCATCTCCACCGTCAACTTTTCATCAAATTTCCATCCCTTGGGACAAGGGGCCAGCATATGAAGAAAGGTGGGACCATCCACATTGAGGGCCTTGCGCACCTTGTTCATCAGGTCCAGGGGATGGGAAATACAGGTTGTAGCGACATACTTCACGGCCGGATGGCCTCCGATCACCAATTGAGGGGGATCTTTGGGGAAAAGGGTCTTGCCCTCGGGAATGAGCTTACCTGGAGGAGTAAAAGTCGTATGCGATCCATAAGGAGTCGTAGGCGAAGTCTGAATACCCGTGTTGGCATAGGACTCGTTGTCATAGCAGATGAAGAGGACATCGTGCCCCCGATACATCATAGCCGACATCGCCTGTAGACCGATATCCACGGAGCCGCCGTCTCCGGCCATCACGATGATATTCGGAAACGGGCCGTCGTATTTTCCCCTGCGCATCATTGTCTTGTACGCGCCCTCGATGCCCGAAGCCACGGCCCCGCCGTTGGTAATCTGGGCATGAATCCAGGAGACCGCATAAGGGGTACAAAGATAACTGGAATTGGCCACATACATGCAGCCGGTGGGTCCTACAAAAATCGTGTCCCTCCCGGCAGCCTTTGCCACGAGACGGTAATTCAAGGCGGGACCGCAGCCTGCACAGGTTCGGTGGCCGGGAACATACATCTCTTCTCTTGGCGCCCCTTGGAGAGACTTGATGGGGCCCAAGATCTGTTTCTTATAATCGAATGCTTGCATTATTTGACACTCCTTCGATAGTCTGAATTGGACTATTCTTCTTCAAAACCGATCCAGTAGACATGCCGATGGGTCTTTTTGTCTTTGGCCATCTGGTTGAGGATCTTTGCCATGTAGTAAAAGTCTTCCAGCAAGATGACCTCTCCGCCCAGACCGCCCATGAAGGACGTTACGAGGGGACGTTCTTCTAAATCGTAGAGCGAGGCACGTACTTCGTGGATCAGGTTACCGCCCCGCATGGCACCGCCATAAGAAGTACTGGTTTCCACAGTCCCAACCGCTTTTACTCCGGACAACGCTTCGGCAATCTCGAGAGTAGGCCAGGGGCGGACCCACCGCGGCCTTACCACGCCTGCTTTTACTCCCTGCTTTCGGAGGTTCCTGGCAGCGGACTTTGCGGTATTGGCATGAGCGCCCTGGACGAAGAAAGCGATGTCAGCGTCGTCCATCTCGTATTTTTCCACAAACGGGTCATAATTGCGGCCGAAAATACGATTGAAATCTGCCGTGGCCTCCTTGATTACCTGAGGGACTTCCAGGAAGGTCGCGGCCCTTTGCGCATCCATCGGCGCGCCCTGATCCGGCCGGATCTGCGGTCCGTGGGAAACCGGGCAAGTAAGGCTCAGCGGATGAGGGGCTTTGTAAGGAGGCAAGAATTCTCTTACCTGAGAAAGCTCCGCCAATTCGACTTTATCCGGGATATGGGAAATGAAATAACCGTCCTGACATACCATCTGGGGCAGCATGACGCGAGGATCTTCTCCCACACGGTAGTTAATCAGCGTGTTATCGAAAACCTCTTGCGGTGTGGAAGCCCAGCCCATAAGCCAGCCCTGATCGCGGAAGGTCATGGCATCGGTATGCTCTGAACCGAAATCTCCCGGCGGATCCAATGTTCTGTCGGCAATGGCCATCTGAAGAGGATAACGTCCACCCGCTATCGGGCTATAGAGCTCACCTGCATAGGTGACCCCCACTCCTGCGCTTCCGGTGTACGCTCGGGCGCCTGCAGCGGAAGCTCCCAAAACGACCGAGAGTTGGGCGTGCTCCCCTTCACCGTGGATGAATTCCGCGTCCAATTCACCGTTTGCCACCATTCTAGCCAGTTCCATCATGATCGCGGTGTATGGGCGGATGGGAAAGGAACAGATGACCTCTACTTCTGCTAACTTTGCAGCTTGAGCTGCCGCAGCGCAGCCGCTAAGCAACTTTTCTTGAGCCATAATATTTGCTCCTCTTTTAGAAGGGTTTTTCCAAACGAACCACACCGTCCTCAAAGTCCAGCTCCGGGACGGCAGTCAGGGCCTCCACGGCACATTCATGAATACAGAGCTGGCAGCCTTTGCAGAACTTCCAGTTCCATTCCACCTGCTCTTCTTTTTCATTATAGGACCAGCAGGAATCCGGGCAGACCATGACACACGAGAAACAAAGAGCGCACTTTTCACGATCAATGACCGGACGCACAATCCTCCAATTAGAGGTTATGAACAACTCTTGCGCGGTCACTGGAGCGGGAGTAACCGCCCCAAAGGGCACTTCCCTATCTTTGGGGACCTTTATCGTCGCCGTCTTCTGCTCGGTCGCTGGAGCCATTACGCCCGCCCCAATAGGCACTTCCCTATCCTTTGTCGACATAATTTTCTCCTTTTCTTAGGTGCGGTTGGATCCTCACTTCTCAGCCACCCCAGAAGTACGAGGCTCTAGGCTTACGAAATTTCTGGATTTTCACCTCATTGTATCCACGTTCCAGGGCTGCGACGTCACTGACGATCTTTGCCAGACTGTCTTTCTCCACCATGCCGGTCACCTTGGCCATTGCCCCAAGGAGCGGCGCAGCGATTCCGCCTCCCAGACCTGACGCGTCGACTCCTCCTTCCGAACCTGAAAAGTCAACTGTGCGCACCCCGGAGATGCTGTCGGCATCCACCGTGGCGACTGCGCCCAGCAGATCACGATTGGGAATGAATTGGAGCATGTAATCGATGGGGCGGTTCGTATTGATTAGCAGAAGCCCTCCTTCCGGCATGCCGCGCAACACATTGATCCCTTTGACTATGGTTGGTTCGACAACAACAACAACCTCAGGGTGATCGTTGGTATAGAGATATTTCATCTCTATCTCTTCTTCGCTGATGCGGACATACTTCCGGGTCGTAACAAGTACACGGTCCGGCAGGTCTTCATAATTATCGAAGGCCTGGATAAATTTGCCCTCCATCTTTGCCGCTTGCCCGAAGGCATTGGCAACGTCGCGGGCCTCTTTATCCATTACGACCCCTCTTGTCCAAACTGTTATTTCGGTCACTTTAGCCATACGGCCCTCCTTTTGGATGATGGCACAGTGAGATTCGCTCTCGGGATTCTGTGCCCGGATCTTCTGACCCCGCAAAGTGTCGACCCCGGTTCCTCATGGTCGGACGGCGGAGCGTATCGTTTCCAGTCCCTCAGCGTCACTACGCGGGGACAGGATCAATTCCGGAAAAAGTTTCTAGATGCCGATCAGCGGGTTCGATAGGAGAGAGATCCGAAAAATGAGGAAACCAATTACTCCACTTGAGAACGCAAGCGGAAATAGTATATAAGCCTATCGAGCGCAGGCTGACCCGCCCCTGCAACGCTGGGGTGTGAACGTCAAGCCGGTTCCAACGAGCCCACGCGAGATCTTTTTGCCGAGAGTACCGCGTGGGTTTCGTGTTCTGGGTTTAAGGACACATACAACGAAATCTTCCTGTTCCACCTCCTTTTGTTATTGAATCAGCCTGATGCAATCAAGGCCGGGGGCTGAATGAAATAATCGGCCCCTGCGTGGGTCACGAAACCCCGTGAACCGACTTTGCCGACAGAAATTGTTGCTTCTTCTCACCCCCTTTCTTTTTTCTAAAGATGGAACTTTCTACCTCCTCTAAGTGTCGACGCATGGCCTTTCGCGCTGCCACTCCGTCTCCATCCTTGATCGAAAAAAGAATGTTGCGATGGCCATGAAGTGATTTTTGCTTTCTATCTTCAGTTTGTGTGGATTTTCCTCGTGTTTCACTCAGCAAGTCGATAAGAGCAAGAAAAAGACGTTCCAAAACCCTGTTTCGGGCCATTCGAGCTAAAAGATGGTGAAAATGAGTATCGTTTCGAAAAGGATCCGCGCCCCTTGCTACCTCTTTTTCTTGCTCTTTTAGGATTTGTTCCAATTCACTGATTTCTTCAGGTCTTGCATTTTCCGCGGCCAATTGGGCAATCCCCGGTTCGATGATTTTGCGAATGGAAAAGATGTCAATCAGATCATCCTTCTCATGAAAGAGGGCCGCCGCGAGGGGATGCACCAGGGTCTCTTCACTGGACGCGATCACATAAGTCCCGTTGCCCTGACGCCTGTCAACCAGCATCATGGCTTCCAAAGCGATAATAGCCTCTCGTACCGTGGCTCGGGACACTTTAAAAGTTTCCGACAGCTCTCTCTCAGAGGGGAGTTGGTCATCCCGTTTCAATTTTCCCTTTTCAATGAGAATACGGATTTGACTGACGATGTCTTCGTAAGCCCGCTTTTTGATTACTGCTTTAAGCATGTCAAAGACTCCTGCACTTTCCGTATTGCTTTTATTGCCTCTCGAAAGTGCCTGGCATAGATCACCAGTTCTGTCGGCGGCTTATTCTCCGAGGAGCTGATGAACTCTGAAATGGCCATCATTGTTGAATTTTTGCAGATAGACGCGATTTCGGAACCCACCATTCCTTCCGTCGAGCTGGCCAACTCTTGAAAATTCACATCCGTTCCAAGCGGTCTTTCCCGGGAATGGACCCGAAATATTTCCAATCGCTCTTTCTCATTGGGAATGGGAAATTGAAAAATACAGTCAAGACGTCCGGCTCGCGTCAGCGCAGGATCAAGTAAATCCTCCCGATTCGTGGCCCCGAGGACAATCACCTGGGAATGGTCACTTAAGCTGTCCAGTTCGTTAAAGAACTGACTGGCCACGCGCTCAGCGGCCCCTTCGTTGCTGGCAACACCGCGGGCAGGCATAAGGGCGTCTATTTCATCAAAGAACAGGATGCACGGCGCCGATTGTTTGGCTTTTTTGAAAACCTGATGCAAGGCCTTCTCTGATTCTCCCAGCCATTTTGAAAAAAGGATCGGACCACTGATGGATATAAAATTTATGCCGGTCTCGCCGACAAGGGCCTTGGCCATCAGCGTCTTTCCTGTGCCCGAAGGGCCGGTGAACAAGATCCCTCTAGGAGGGGAGACTTTTCCCACTACAAAAAGGTCCGGGTACCTGGCCGGCCAATCAACCATGGAAATAAGGGCTTCTTTAATCTCGCCCAATCCTCCCACATGGTCCCACTTCACTGTGGATCTTTCAGTGTAAAATTCACGTGTAGCCGTAGGCTCGATCTCCCTGAAGGCTGTCAAGAAATCTTGCATCTGGATGTGCAGTTGTCCCGCGGCGGTGAGAATGGATTCGAGATGATTTTCACCTTCCAGGCTAAGGTACCTTCTTAAAGCGGCCATCCCGGCCTCTTTGCACAAAGCCTCCAAGTCAGCTCCCACAAAGCCGTGAGTAATCTGAGCAAGTCGGCCCAGGTCAACGTCAGGGGCAAGCGGCATGTGGCGGCTGTGGATCTTGAGGATTTCACGTCGTCCTTCAACATTTGGGACCGGTAGAACGATCTCTCGGTCAAAGCGGCCCGGCCTTCTAAGGGCAGGGTCTATCATTTCCGGTATATTGGTCGCCCCGATGACAATGACATGTCCACGGGAAATCATGCCGTCCATCAGGGCGAGGAGCTGCGCAACCACTCTTTTTTCGACATCTCCCAAGACGTCAGCCCTCTTAGGGGCGATGGCATCGATTTCATCAATAAAGATTACGCTCGGCGCTTGGCGGGTCGCTTCTTCAAAGATCTCCCGTAGCCGGGCTTCACTTTCGCCATAAAACTTGTGAATAATTTCCGGACCGTTCACCCGCGCAAAGTGAAGTTTACTCTCGCTTGCCACTGCCCGAGCGATCAGTGTCTTTCCGGTCCCCGGGGGGCCGCAAAGCAGGACGCCTTTGGGTGCCTCAATACCCAGCCTTTCGAAAGCCTCCGCATAACGAAGAGGAAGTTCCACCATTTCCCGCACGAGCTTTAACTCATTCTCAAGTCCACCCACGCTTTCATAGGAGACATGCGAAGGTCCTTCCATGGAAAAATCGGGCTTTTTTAATATGAAACGGGTCTTTTGGTTAATGATGACCCCTCCAAGCGGAGAAGTCGCTTCCACCTTAAAAAAACGTTCCTTTCCTCCCAGAAAAGGAACGTTGATTTTATCCCCCAACAAAACCGGCAAGCCTTGAAGGACCTTAGCAAACTGGTCCAACTCGTCTCTTTCGGGCAACGCGCTGTTAAAATCGAGCGGAGTGACGAGGACCGTCTCAGCCGTTTGACGGCGTATCTTTCTTACCTGGACCAGCTCGCCTACACTTGTTTGTCCATTGCTGCGAGTGATGCCATCAATCTGAATTACCTTTTTCCCGTCGTGCCCCGAAAGAGTGCCAGTGATGCGGGCAACCGTCGTTTTGGCTCCCTTGATCTCAATCAAGTCTCCCAGCACGCCATTTAAGGCCTTGATGTCGTCGGCATTGAGGCGCGCCCAGCCCTTGCCTAAATCTTCTACGAGGGCCTCAGCGACCCTAAATTCAAGGTGAGTACCCATCTCGCAAGCCTTTATTGAGGGGGATCAACTGGTTGAAAAGTCCCTTCGCAATGTGGCTCTTTTTCACAATTCCCGTTGCCATCCGACACCGAGTCGGTCTTGTAAGCACACAGATCTCCGCACATCGTGCAGGTTTCATGGTCCTCACGACAGGTTCGCCCGCGGATACGCCGCGCCAGTTCAGGATCTATGGCCAGCCGAAGCTGTTCGGACCAATTGCGATCCTTTCTCACGCGGCTCATCTTCTCATCCCATTCCCATGCGCCCGGCCTGCGCTTTACCAGGTCGGCCGCGTGCCCTGCAATCCTGGCCGCGATGACGCCCATGCGCACGTCCTCTACGTCCGGCAGCCCCAGGTGCTCTGATGGAGTGACGTAACAAAGGAAATCAGCTCCGTGAAGGGCCGCCAAAGCGCCGCCAATTGCAGAAGTTATGTGATCCAGACCCGGCGCAACATCCGTTACAAGTGGTCCCAGCACGTAGAATGGAGCATCGTCACAGAGCCTCTTCTGAAGAATCATCTGAGTGGCAATCTGATCCAACGGGACATGTCCCGGGCCCTCAATGATCGCCTGGACCCCCTTT
>DATJPW010000388.1:0-20595 GCA_035506215.1 Desulfomonilaceae bacterium | reverse complement strand
ACTGTTTTGAGATTGGGTAAAGCTTTCTTGGTGTTTCTTCCTAAATTCCATGATGTTTCTAGTAGCATCCTTGTGATCAAATCGGATAGAAAGTAGAAATCTCCTGTCCTTGGATCTTTGATCTTCAGGGCAAGTCCGTGTGCCTCAAAGCATTCAATTATCAGCGTCTCGATAAGACGCCGCATCATTACCGCACACGCATCAAACCACCCTTTTTCGTAGGAACCATTTATTTGGAACGCCACTCTTTCGATGTAGCCCCTGGTGTTCTTGACCAGAGCATGAGGCAACACATTCTGACTCAAAGGCTTGGTTCCCTCAGACGGCGGAACGTACCGAATAGGTGCTTCGCGCTGAATTTTCTTGGCAATTTCTAAGGCTCGAACTACTGTTGACTTCATCCGTCACTATTTCCTGTAAATGTGCCGTGCCATGCTCTCGAAGATCTTGTCTATTTGGTCGGGTGTAGCATCCGCAGAAATATGTATCTCCAAGTTAATGTTGATACCTGGCACGATTAGCTCACCATGTCCTTTGGACGGTTCCTCAACGGATTCCTTCTTTGGCTTCGTTTCTGGCAGTCGCGTGTCAGTCTTGTTGGGCTCTTCTTTCCACTTCCTCACGGACTGTCCTTTCGGCGCTTTCTTCTCAGGCTTCCTGGAGACGTCAGCCTCAGATAGCAATATGTAAAAAGCTGTCATTCTTTGTACGGCGCTCTCGCCCGCGCCTGTCTGATTCGCAAACCATCGCTGGACACCCTCCCTGTCCACGGACGGATCAGCGACTGCCGAAATAAGATCATCTGGATAGAGCCTTTTTCTTATTGCCTTACAGACTTCCGAGTACTGGGGATCATCTCGCCACGCCTTTGCCAAATCTTGAGTCTTACCTTCTTCATCAATGAGGCCGATTGCTTTCAAATATGGCAGCACATTTACTCGTGCCGATTTTGCCTGCATACTTAAGGCGGCGGCCAAGTAACTGTCTGTCACAACACCGGGAATGCTCTGTTTAAACTTATCTCGCAGTTTCCACCAGTGAGCTACGGGAAGCATAGGGAAAGAAGGCTTTTTCTCTTGTGCCATCGGTGACTCCTTTTTTTGGAACAGGGAACCCTTTTAAACGGAAGACCTGTTTGAGAATGTTTTCGATACCGTTGTAGAAATTGTGAAGTAGTGCCGCCACTCCGGCAAGCTCAAGTCTGGAGAGAGTCGATAACGGACTGGCAGGTAGCGCAGAGAGCGCATTCTCAATCGCCTCATACTCGGCTTCAATACGAAGACGATGGTCAGGCATCGAGAGGTACGCCCTCCCGTTCGATGAGTTCAACGAAAAGGCTCTTTGTGGACAGGTCTACAACATCGACTGGTTTGGATAAGGCACACAGGAGTTCCCCGTAAAAGGTGAAGAAGTCCTTTTCGTCTATGCCTTCCACCCCAATATCGATGTCGCGGCTTTCCCTATCAGGAGAAAGACTGGATCCGAACAGCAGCACGCGCTTTGCATGGTACTTGGCGGCTATTTCTTGAATTATCTGTTTGTCTCTGTCCGCGATCATTTTCTTTCCAGGTGGAGGAAAATGATGTCGTGAATCATTCTGCCAGGTGTTTAAGCATGCGGCCGTATTTCTTGTTGGTCGCGAGCAAAGCTTCCTGGAATTTCTTCCGGCGAAGTTGATCCCTCACCGGAGACACTATCAGTGTCTGCCCATCAGTGGAGATTTCCAGTGGAGTCTCAGCGTCTATTTTGAGGAGTTCCAGCACGGGCTTGTCAAGTATCAGCGCCAAGCTATTACCGTGTTTGGTAAGTTTCTTGATCATTGGAGACACTCAAAATTCTTTACGTATGTACAATGTATCACCGGCGGGCCGCTGGCGCAAGATTTTGCAGCCAAGAATTCCGTTCTATGCTGCAATGATGTTAGGCTGGACACATTAGGCCGGAATCGCTATCCTCTCCGGAAACAGTCTTTTTCCCTGGACAGACCGTGACCGACCAGAACCTCACACCCATGATGCGCCAGTATCGGGAACAGAAGGAACGCCATCCCGACGCGATCCTGCTGTTCAGAATGGGTGATTTTTACGAGATGTTCTTCGACGACGCGAAGAAAGCCTCAAGAATTCTGGATATAGCTCTGACTACACGCGACAAGAACAAGGAGGAAAGTGTCCCTCTGTGCGGATTCCCGCATCATGCCGCGTCCGGATACATTTCTCGACTTCTTGCAGCCGGAGAACGGGTCGCTGTGTGCGATCAAATGGAAGACCCTCGGCATGCCAAAGGCATAGTTCGTCGAGAAGTGACCAGGGTGCTTACGCCGGGATTAACCGAGGAGCCCGGGATTCTCAAGGCCGAAGAAAATCATTTTGTCGTTTCACTAGTCTCACGGGCAGACCGGATAGCATTGGCCGCGTTCGACTTTTCTACAGGGGATCTGTTGGTGACACAGACTTCGGACTCTTCACTGGCCTCGCAGGAATTGCGACGTCTGGACCCCAAAGAAGTTCTCTTTCCGGAAGGTCTATCCGATCGGCAAAAAATTAAAGCCCTCCTGGATGAATCATTTTACGTTCACCCGGTGGAAGACTGGATGAGTGATCTGCGCACTTGTGCAGACGTTCTCCGCGACCAGTACGACGTCCGGAACCTTGACGGTTTCGGTTTCAGTGATGACTCCCCCCTTACTGTTGCTGCCGGGATTATTCTGAATTACGTCAGGCAGAACAGGCCTGATGCGCCGGCGCATATCAAACCGCCTCGCGTGTATCACCTCGGCAATTATATGGTGCTGGACCACGCCACCCTCAGAAATCTTGAAATATTCAAGAATATTAAGGACGGGACCACCGGCGGAACGCTCGTGCGCCTTTTGGACCGAACGGTCACTGCTATGGGCGCCCGCCTTTTGCGGCAATGGATCGCATACCCGCTGCTGGACGTAAATGAAATCAATCGGCGTAGTGAAACTGTCGAAGCCCTGGTTGAGAATACAGTTTTGCGATCCGAACTGCGGGACGTGCTCAAAGAAATGGGGGACCTGGAGAGGATAGCCGGAAAAATCTCCCTCAAGAGCGCCAATCCTCGGGATTTGGTCCATCTGCGATCTTCGGCTGAGCAAATCCCTTCTTTGTTGAAATTGTTGCAGGGAATCGAGACTGAATTAGGCATCAAAATCAGAGAGATGGATGATCTCTCCTACGTTGCCCACGCGATCAAATCCGTAATCGTAGACTCACCGCCCTGGAACATAAGAGACGGAGGCGTCATCAGGGACGGTTATAACGAAGAACTCGACGAACTGCGCAGTATCAGCCGAAGCGGCAAGGAATGGATCGCAAGCATTGAAGCAAGGGAAAGGGAAGCCGCGGGCATCCCTAATCTGAAGGTGGGATACAATCGTGTATTCGGTTATTACATCGAGGTCACCAAGGCTCATCAGAACAAGATACCTCCGCATTATGTGCGCAAACAGACGCTGGTGAACGCCGAACGCTACATTACTGAGGACCTGAAGGAATATGAGCTGAAAGTCCTCAATGCACAAGACAGGATCCTGGAACTTGAGGAAGAAATCTTTGGCCTCCTGAGAACCAAACTGCTGGAAGTAATCCCCAGGATACAGGCTACTGCAAGCCTCATAGCCACTCTGGACGTGCTTGCCTCGATGGCGGAGGTCGCGGCTGCACGTGGATACGTACGGGCGGAGGTTCATGACGGGGACGAAATCCGGATCGTCGAAGGTCGCCACCCTGTGGTGGAAACCTTCGAACACGGGGAGACATACGTTCCCAATGACATCCTGCTGAATCGGCACTCTGATCAGGTCCTGATTATCACCGGGCCGAACATGGCCGGGAAATCCACTTATCTTCGTCAAGGCGCGCTGGTTGTCATCATGGCTCAGATGGGGAGTATGGTCCCTGCAAAAGAAGCCTCAGTGGGAGTCGTGGATCGGATCTTCACGAGGATCGGGGCAGCGGATTATCTGGCTTTCGGTCAGTCCACATTTATGGTCGAAATGAATGAAACCGCGGAAATTCTACACAGCGCCACTGAGCGTTCACTGGTGCTTCTCGATGAGGTCGGTCGGGGAACCAGCACCTTCGACGGACTATCCATAGCTTGGGCGGTCACCGAGTACCTGCACGACAAGCGAGGCGGCGGCCCTAAGACCATGTTTGCGACTCACTATCACGAACTTGTGGACATTGCTCGCGTGAAAGCCCGAGTTCGGAACTACAATATTGCCGTGAGAGACTGGGAAGGCCGAGTCGTTTTTCTTCGGAAGATCGTTCCGGGCGGTTGCAGCCGCTCTTACGGTATACAGGTGGCGAAACTCGCAGGAATTCCTGTATCGGTCATCGAGCGCGCCCGCGAGATACTATCGGGCCTTGAACGAAACGAGCTGGACTTGAGGGGGCTGCCTGTAATTGCCGGCAGACCGGAGAGCAGCACTGAAGCCGGAGGAGCATTTCAGCCGGAACTGTTCGGGGACTCGAGCCGAGACATAGTAAAGGATTTGGAACAGATCGATCTAAACGATACCACTCCTTTAGAAGCCCTCAACATACTGGCCGACTGGAAGAAGAGATTTTTATAAAGTAGCATAGTAGAAATTGTACTTATTGCACTGCAATTACATTTGAATTTGTTGTCATTTTATGATATCCTCTCTGCGATGGGAGATCTCGCGTGCCGAGTTTCAGATCTCCTATTGTCAGGAGGATGGAAGATGTTAAGCAGAAAGGTGGCAAAGCTAATTGTAGCCGGCCTCTTGTTAATTGTCATTACGTCGCCTGCATCGGCCTATGTAGCATACGACACTCACGTATCGTTTCTGGAGATCGTCACAAAAGATATTCTTAGGCTGCTCCCCAGGGCTATGGGCTCTTATATTTATAATAATCGCTATGATTTTATGCGTGGCATGACTTTCATGACGCGCGATATTCGGGCAAGTACTCTGAAAAACAAAGACCTTGAAGAGATTAGACGGGAAGCATACGCAAGATTGATGCGGGACATCCCGTTCTGCACCGAAGCGTTCAAAGGCGGCGAGTTGAAGCTTGACACTTCGTCCACCAATGTTGCCGGTCGGCTGGGAATGATCGCTTACTCCATCATGCTTGTCAAAATGCCCGCGTTCCCTGATCTTGAATACTTAGAAAAGTTTTCAATGGCCTTGGATGAAATCCTCGTCGACAATCTCATAGACATTTGGCTTTTTTATGATGGGTACGGGGATTTTCATTCGCTCGGCGAGCTTATGGAAAGGCTTCAGCCTGAAGACATGCCCCGATTTAAGCATGTGAGAAATGACTCGTATGCGTCCACAATGAAAGAGGATCCCTTTGTGATCTTCCGTGCGCCCGACAAGTTCAACAGGAACATGTTGATGACCGATGTGGACATGAATTACGTTTATAACAATATAGTGAATAATATCCTCGATGCCTTAGTCTACATATGGAAATGTTCCGGTATGGACTTGTCCCATCCGTCTTATGCCGCGCCTCCTGGAACCGTCATAAAGAGGTTAAGCCGCCGGGCTATGCTCTCCGGTGGGGTCCTCGCCAGGCCTGCTCCGCTTCCTACGGCTCAGGCTCCTGCGCCCGCGGAAGGGGAAGCAGAGGCCGTTCCGGGATCGGAGGCGGCACCGACTGAGGCTGAGCCTGGTCCAGGGAAATAGATAAGTCATTTCGCGTTCGCGCGATTGATTCAGTGGCCGGCGTCTTTGCCGGCCTATTTATTTCCCATGCACCGGCGCGTAGGCCGGCGCCTACTGACGTGACCACGGCAGGTTTCATCTGCATGACGCCAAAGTGAGATTGTTGGTGGGACCGTCCCGCGTTCTGCGGGGAACAGGGATTGGCGTCATCTCTAATAGACAGGCGGGACGCCGGTCCCACCATTGCCTTCTTACAATGACAGAGGAGCGACTAATTCACCGCCCATAACTGAATGCGCACTTCACGTTCCCTTTTCTACTTGACACCCTCGGGAAGACTCAGTAACATCATTCGATTATCAACGAGCGATAAACGCGCACGCAAAGGAGCGTATATATATGGCCGTGAAGATCCGTTTGTCGCGCTATGGCGCAAAAAAGAAGCCGTTCTACCGTGTAATTGCTGCGGACAGTCGCTATCCCAGGGATGGCCGATTTCTCGAAGTGCTGGGCACCTATGATCCGCGTAATAAAAGTGCCGGTATCAACCTTAATTTAGAGGCAATCCATAGCTGGGTTTCGCGAGGGGCTGAGGTATCGGATAGCGTTCGCCGAATCATGAGGCGTTCCACACCCGCCGCCGAAATCCAAGAGTAGGCTGTTTGGCCGGTGCAGTTGTACAGACTCCGGCGGGATCGCTTTTGAACTGAGAGGGGACCGCTATGAAGGAATTGATCGAGTACATCGCCAAAGCGCTTGTGGACAGTCCTGAGGAGGTGTCGGTTTCGGAAGTGGAAGGAGAGGTCACTTCTGTGATAGAATTAAAGGTCGCTAAATCGGACCTGGGCAAGGTCATAGGGAAGCAGGGTCGAACAGCTAGGGCCATGCGCACGATTCTCAGCGCAGCCTCCACCAAAATGAGAAAAAGGGCTGTTCTGGAAATATTGGAGTAGCTTTTACTCGGACGGCTCCCTGAAAGGAGGCATGTACCTCCGGATTCCAAAAGATAACCATGTCCCGTAGGAAGCTCATCGTGATCGGACAAGCGGTCAAGCCGTTTGGGATCAGGGGAGAAATTAAAATCAGCCCTTTCACAGAGACTTTTGAGACTTTCAAACGATCTCCTGCTCTGATTTTTGGCGAATCCCCCCACAAGGTATCGAGAATTCGAATCCACAAAGGAGCCGTGTTAGCATCCCTCGAAGGCATCGATAGCCCTGAAAAAGCGATGCAACTCATCGGGAAACTGGTCAAGACCGAGGAAAAGAATCTTCCGCCGAAAGAGGAGGGCGAGTACTATTGGTTTGAATTGATAGGCATGAAAGTTTCCACTGTCGAAGGCCGCGATCTTGGAGAAATTACGCATATCACGCCCACCGGCGCGAATGATGTTCTCCATGTTATGCGGGCCGGCAAAGAGATTTTGATGCCTATGATCGATGAAGTGATAATGGATGTGGATACGGAAAAAAATACAATGATCGTGAACCCTCTGGAGGGACTGATCCCGGATGATTGATATCCGTGTCCTAACGATATTTCCGGAGATCTTCAAATCGTTTCTCAGTTACGGCAATCCGGCTCGGGCCATAGAAGCCGGACTGATCGATGTTCAGACAGTGGATCTTCGGGAGTTCACGACAGATAGACACCGCACAACGGATGATTATCCATTCGGCGGTGGAACAGGGATGATCATGAAGCCCGAGCCCGTAGTAGCGGGCATTCGGCACTTGCGAAGCGTCATGAGAAACCCGCTTGTCATACTCATGACACCGCAGGGACGGCTGTTTACTCAATCCATAGCAGAGGCGATGGCCGTATCGGAGAGCTTACTTATTGTTTCCGGAAGGTATGAAGGCGTCGATGAACGCATTCGAGCCTTTGTAGACGACGAGATCTCGTTAGGAGATTATATACTCTCGGGTGGGGAGACGGCCGCCATGGTGATAATGGATGCCGTGATAAGGCTCATACCGGGAGTTATCGGCGCAGACAGCCACGGTTGCGGAGAATCCTTCTATAATGGTCTGTTGGAGTATCCGCAGTACACCAGGCCGCGTTTATTCGAAGGAATGGAAGTGCCGGAAGTCCTGTTGGAAGGCCATCATGAGAAAATTCGGCGCTGGAGGAAAAAAATGGCGCTGGCCCGAACCAGGGCCAAGCGTCCTGATTTATTGAGGGACCGAGCCTGCACCCCTGAGGAGGAGAATCTCCTCGAGGAAATCCGCTTGGACAGCCTTTCCAAGCCTACGGAGAAAGACGATGGATGTGTTGAAAATGATTGAACAGGAACATATGAGACTGGACATTCCACAATTCCGCACCGGAGATTCCGTGAAAGTCCACGTGAAAATAGTCGAAGGCGCTCGCGAGCGAATCCAGGTCTTCGAAGGAGTCGTTATCGCCTTGAATCGCAAAAGCGCGAGGACCAGCTTTACTGTGAGGAAAGTATCTTACGGGATCGGAGTGGAACGAGTATTTCCGTTGCATTCGCCTATGATCGACAAGATCGAAGTCGTAAATCACGGGCGAGTCCGACGTTCCAAGCTGTACTACCTCCGAAAACTCAGAGGCAAGGCTGCTCGTATCAAAGAACGAGTGACAAGAGTCAGTCAATGAGACCTTTCATGGCAAGACTTTTCCTCATGAGAAACATCCTCCGTAGGCATTTGTAACCGCGAACGCGCTGAAGCAGTCCTTGGTTCGTCCTCTCGGACCCCGGATCGCAGTCCGGGGCAGACTCTGATCCGCTAGCGGCCGACGTCCTTGTCGGCCCATTTGTTTCCCGTGCACTGGCGCCCGCGTCTTTTGCGGTAGCGGGTGCCTACCAATGTGGATATTCCCCGAAACAACTTCAGACAGCAGAAAATCAACGGGTGCCCGCGTAAGTGGCTGCTTACCGATCATCCGAGGAAGATCTTCCCAAACAAATGATTTTGTAATATAACGCCGCCGAGAATTTAGGGAGAATTCATATCCTTGAACATATGGTCGTGCGGTTAGTTGCGTAGAACCAAATCACCAGATTCGTGTGGGCCGAGCAGTCGATTCGAGGATGAGGCTGCGGCTCAAGGCGCCTGCCGGATTGCAGGCGTGGATGAGGCCGGACGAGGTCCTCTTGCCGGCCCCGTGGTCGCCGCGGCTGTTGTGCTCTCGTCTTACCATCTGATTCCGGATCTCAACGATTCCAAGCTCTTGACATCCTCGCAGAGAGAAGATCTGTTCCACCGTATTCAGGCAAAGGCTTTGGCCATCGGCGTCGCAAGCGTCGACTCGGATGCAATCAACGAAATCAACATCTTTCAAGCCACTCGCAGCGCCATGTCGCAGGCTGTGTGCCGGATCAGCCCCCCGCCTGACTATCTTCTGATAGATGGTCCGATTTCAATTGACCTGGACCTGCCTCAACGTGGTGTAATCAAGGGCGACAGGCTCTCTTTTTCGGTCGCGGCCGCGGGCATAATAGCCAAGGTAACCCGGGACAGGATCATGATGGAACTCCACGAACAGTACCCGCAGTATGGTTTCGACAAGCACAAAGGTTACGCTACGCACGCTCATAGAGAAGCCATCCTGCGCTACGGGCCGTCACCGGTTCATCGACGGTTTTTTAAAGGAGTTGCTGAGAGCCTACTCCCTCTGTTTTCCAAGACCTTTTGATAGCGGTTCGCGATTTCGTGCTTGAAATCCATGGCCCGGCAGAGACGCCGGGCCCTACCATTAATGGTAGCGACCGGCCTCCGTGCCGGTCTGCACCTGTGAAATATTATGGGAAAGCGTTTCCGTAACCAGGCACGTCGATGAATGCCGGTCCCGCAAATTCGATAGAAACTGAGGCCACTCTCATTGTCGCTTCCGACAATCCGGAAAGCATCCTGAGCCTGGTAGGTGGGATCACTTCCATAGGCGAGTATGCGGTTGATCCCTCCGGCGATTTCAGTATCAATGATTATTATTTCGACACTCCGGCCGGAGACCTTGCCGGGCTGAGATGGGCATTCAGAATCAGGCGTGTGGGCGGGGAGACGAGGATTACCTTGAAGGGTCCTTCTCGAAAGATCCAGTGGGGCGGGGTGGAACGAAGTGAGATTGAAATGTCGTGGTCTTTCGAAGCATTCGAGAAAGCGATCAACATGCTGTCAGGCCATGGTTTGGCGGTTTCTTTGCCTCACGAACGGGTGATAGCGGATGATCCCCTCTCGGCAGTGCACGCCACAGGACTGATAACGATCCAAATGCGCGAGACTGCAAGGACCATCCGCAACGTCGTAGCTGCCGGATCGGACCTCACCCTCGCTGAACTCTTGCTCGACACGGTGGCTTATCACTTCGGTCACCAAGTTGTACGGCATCACGAGACGGAAATAGAAGCCAAGACAACGGAAAGTGCTTCGTTGGTGCGAACCGTCGCGGAATACCTGCTGAATCTGTGCCCAAGAGAGTTGCGGGTCTGGTTCCACAGCAAACTTGCCACAGGCCTGGCTATCGAAACGCTCTTGAGCAGCGGACGTTTGAAGAACCTGCTTCGTGGCCCCCATTTGATACCGGCCGCCTACGATGTAATTGAGAAATATCTCGGCGAGAACAGGCCGCAAGGGCAGGCCCAGAGTCAATGTGATTGACAAATCAATCAAATATTGTTACACAACCCCATCATGCGGCACTATCAATCGGTACCGGATCTGAAGAAGGAAAAGGAGGCTGCAATTTTTGACGCAGCTTGCCGGGTCATTCGCGAAAAAGGTTACCATCAAGCACGTATCACCGATATAGCTCAAGAAGCGGGAATTTCCTACGGCCTCGTCTATCACTATTTCAAAAGCAAAGCGGACCTGTTTGACTCAATTCTCAATGAGTGGTGGAATGGTCTGTTTTCAGTTATGGACCATCATGAGACCCAATCCGCCACTGAAGAAGAAAAGCTGGCGGGGATTATCGGTTATTTTCTCGACCAGTACGAAAAAAGACCCGACCTTGTCCATATTTTCATTACCGAGATTTCAAGGTCCTCTGCAAATCTAACCCCTGAACGGAAGGAAGTGTTCAAGATATTCGGTGAGAAGACCGAAAAGATCATCAAAGACGGACAGTCTAAGCAAATCTTTCGGACGGACATAAGGGCCATATATCTTACTTATATATTCCTCGGCGC
Source organism: Desulfomonilaceae bacterium (assembly GCA_035506215.1). Classification (GTDB taxonomy): domain Bacteria; phylum Desulfobacterota; class Desulfomonilia; order Desulfomonilales; family Desulfomonilaceae; genus DATJPW01. The sequence continues at coordinate 9,769 of DATJPW010000388.1, read as the reverse complement.
CATGGAGAGCTTTATCTCCATTCTCGTCCTCGAGAATCGTCCATTAAAAGGGCGTGCGCAGAAACAGCGTATCGCCACGGCGCTGCTGGAAGTCTTCTTAACAGGCGCTAGATCGCTGGACCCCGGTTCCGGAACGGGGAATATACTTTGATCTTCTCCAGGGGAATTTGGACGTTCCATACGGAATCAACAGCTCACACGCCAAGGCCCCCTAAGCAAGTCGGTCGGCTGCGTTCTCTTATCCCGTAGCTTCCAGCGCATGTTTCATCGCGGCGAGCAGCAATAAGACATTTTCGGGCCGGCTATTGAACCCCATAAGGCCGATTCGCCAGACCTTACCGGCCAGTTGTCCCAGTCCACCCGCGATTTCTATGTTGTAGTTTTGCAGCAGAAAATCAGCTATCGCTTTGCCGTTCACGCCGTCAGGAATCAGAGCGGTGGTAAGACTGGGTAAACGGTAACGTTTATCGACATGGCAACCGATTCCCAGCTCTTCGAGCCCATCCCATAACATCTCAGCATTTGTCCGGTGTCGTTCCCACCGATTTTCCAGTCCTTCTTCCGTTATAAGGATCAACGCTTCTCGGAGCGCGTAGTTCATATTTACAGGCGCGGTATGATGATATGTGCGTTCTTTGCCCCAATATTTGGCAAGAAGGTTCATGTCCAAATACCAGTTCGGGACTTTGGTCTTCCGGCGGTTGAGTTTTTCCAGGGCTCGTTCGCCCAAGGTCAGGGGTGAAATGCCCGGAGGACAGCTCAAGCATTTTTGGGAGCCACTATAGGCGAGGTCCACATGCCATCGATCGAGAAGTACCGGCGCTCCGCCCAGGCTTGTTACAGTGTCCAGGAGCAGAAGCGCGTCAAATTCTCTGCACAGCTTGCCGACTCCATCCATGGGTTGCATCGCGCCGGTGGAAGTTTCACCGTGAACCAGGGCCAAAATGCTCGGCCGATGCTTTTCCATGCCCGCGCCGATCTCTTCGAGACTGAATACCTCACCCCACGGCTTTTCCATGCGACGGATATCCGCCCCGTAACGAGAAGCCATGTCGCAAAGCCTTTCACCGAAGTAACCATTTACGCCGATGAGCACTACATCTCCCGGCTCTACGCAGTTTGCCAAAGTAGCTTCCATAGCGGCGCTGCCAGTGCCGCTCACGGGAATGGTGAACGGATTGTCGGTTTGCCAAACATAACGGATCAGCTCCTGCACCTCGTTCATCAACTGAATGAACTTCGGGTCAAGATGCCCCACCTCGTTCATGGCAAGGGCCTGACGCACCCTCGGATGAACATTGGAAGGCCCCGGTCCCAAAAGCAATCTAACCGGCATATCCAGTTGAGGGACCTTGGTTCGGTGAGAATCATCCGGTTGCGGAATCTTGGGTTCCATATCACACAACCCTCCTATCGACCTGAATTCAAGTCAATTCAATAAATGGAAAAGGAAATAGACCGGCCGGTCCGCTTTTGATCATACGCCAGCTTGATGCGATATTTCAACCGAGCTTGTGGTTTTTCGAGGGCGCTGTTATAGTCCGGCAGCAAATGCGGGTTTCGGAAACTTTTTTTGTGAAACCCAGTCCGAAATCGAAAGATCTTCCGAGATCGTCCAACGGGTTTTGTTCTGTAGGTGAAAGACGATGTTGAGGAACACCTTTTGTCATATACCCGGCATTGGGCTCAAAGCCGAGATGAATTTGTGGTCCAGGGGCATTAGTTGCTGGGACGATGTTATCAGGATGCGACTGACTGAGGCTTCGAGTTATAAGACGGTTTTGTTGAAAACACGGGTCATTGAGTCACGCGTCAGTCTCGAAAACTACGATCCGAACTATTTTGCCGATACGCTGCCGTCCGGGGAGCTATGGCGTCTGTTCGGTGATTTTCAAGACTCGGTCGCGTACCTTGACATTGAAACATGTCCTACCCGTCGCACAGCTCACGGCATAACGACCGTGGCCGTGTACGACGGAAAATCCATATTCCACTACGTGAGAGGAAAGAACCTGGAACAATTTGCAGAGGATATACAAAAATACAAAGTAGTTGTGACCTATAATGGCAAGTGCTTCGACGTGCCCGTTCTGGAAGCCGGTCTCAAAATTAGAATGAGGCAGGCGCATATAGACCTCAGGTTTCTTCTGAAAGGCCTCGGATATACAGGAGGACTGAAAGGCTGCGAAAAGAAACTCGGTATAGATCGCGAGGAACTGGATGGCGTGAACGGTTATTTCGCGGTCCTACTTTGGAACGATTACAGAAGAAAAGGTAATCCAAAAGCCCTGGAGACTTTGCTCGCCTACAATACTCTGGACGCGGTCAACTTGCACCGGTTGATGGTGGTCGCTTACAACCTGAAACTCCGGCAGACGCCTTTTTACGAAGAGCATCGTCTCGAGCTACCCCAATCCATTCCAAATCCGTTTGAAGCCGATGCTGAAACCTTGGAAAGAATTCGCGAACAAATCCATATCGCCTACTGACACCATTCAGTATTTTATTTCGCTTTATTAGGAATTGCCAAAACCTCTGTCGTTTTTGTGTTCCGCATTCCAAAGTTTAGAACTTAAATTAGTCTGAAAGTTTTGTCCAAATTCGACCTGTCACTCTTACATCGGCCGGGCGGCCTAAAGGATGTTAAAGAAAAATTCGTTACTTTTTCACAATTAAGGCAGGATAATGCCTCTTCGACAAGGATCGGAATCGTAGTGTCAGCAAAGTTGAGAGTGCCGATCTAGCATGAAAAACCTGATTTGGGGGCTCGCCACTATACGCACCACACCTCTACCTTTGAAGCTTCGCCTCTGACACGCCCTTTGCGGATTTTAGCCATTCAAGTGCTCTCTTGAGGACAACATCAGTCTCAGGGTCCGGGTTGCCCTGGGAAGGTGATTCACCTTGGACCTGTTCCTTCACTTCTATGTCTGGGATAATACCAGTTTTCTCAATGTATCGCCCCTTTGGAGTGTAATAGTAGGCAGTGGTCAGCCTAATTCCGGATTCATCACCCAGTGGAATAATGGTCTGAATTGATGCCTTGCCGAAAGACTTAGTACCGAAAATAAGGCTTCGATCATGGTCCTGCAAAGCGCCCGCGACGATCTCCGATGCAGCGGCGCTGCCTTCATTAATCAGCATGGCCATTTTGAATTGATAATGTTTTCCTTGTGGGTTGGCTCGGAATTCCATTCTTTGGTCTCTCGCTCTGCCGTCAGTGTAAACAATCAGGCCCTCCTCTATGAACATGTTTGTGACCCTGACGGCTTGGTCCAGAAGTCCCCCGGGGTTGCCACGCAAATCCAGGATTATGCCTTTAATGCTTGCTTCGTCTCCAAGCTCTTGAATAGCCTTAGTAAGATAAGCGTCGGTGCTCTCCTGGAAATTGACGATTTTAATGTACGCGTATCCGGGCTCGATCAGTTGCTTTCTCACTGAAAAGACGTGGATGATTTCCCGCGTGAGAGTGAAGTCCTTAAGCCCGTCGAAACCTTCCCTCATGACGGTGAGGTTTGCCTTAGATCCTCTAGGGCCCCTCATCATCCTGATGGCCTTTAGCAGTGTAATATTCTTGGTCGATTCGCCATCGATCTTGATAATCTTATCATCCGGCTTCAATCCGGCTTTGAAGGCTGGGCTGTCCTCTATGGGAGATACGATGGTAAGCACACCATTCTTAAGTGTAATCTCGATTCCGAGTGCGCCAGACTCCTCTCTGGCCTCCACTTGAAGCTCCTTGATTTCTTCGGTCATGAACGATGAATGCGGATCCAAAGATTGGATCATGCCGCTGCACGCGTAATTGATGATTTCCTTTTCAGTAACGGCCCGAGCGCACTTCTTCTCGACAATCTGATGCGCTCTCCAAAAACGTTTCAAATCATAACTTTCCCCTTCTCCAGGAGCAAATACATCTGCCGGAATCCACGAGCGTTCCAGGCCAAGCCCATTGAGCATCCCAAAGATAGCGCCGTCAACCAAGTCTTTATCTGAGGTTGCTCTGACGTAATTCTTTTGGACAATCTTCATTATCCCGTAGAAGCGCTTGAATTCCTTGTAGTCCGGTTTGTCCTGCTGGCCGTAACATGTTTTAACCCCCGTGCCCCCTATGACTAATACAACGGTCAAAATGTACGTACCCCAAGCTCTCGACATGGCTTCTCCTTAAGTACTTACCGCGAGTGGCAAACCGAAATTATGTGGCGGTCTTGCCATTTTGACTGCCGTGGTACCCGAACGGTGGGCTCTACTGGTTCCCACTCTCATGATATTCCTTAGCGAAATCCAAGAATTCTTTGTAGGTCTTATCCAAATCATAGCCGAGCAGGTCCGAATGGGTGGCCATACCCTGATGGAACCACCTGTACCAACGATCGATCTTGAGCGGATCTTCCGGGATGAGCTTGCTGAAAATATCCGTACCCGGATACGGCGTCACCATGTTGATCTCCACATGATCAGGCCGGACCTCCAAGATCAGCTTTTTGGTGAGTTCAATGTCTTCCAGGGTCTCTCCGGGCAAGCCGATCATAAAAAACGCATGCGAATGAATCCCAGCCTCTCGCAACAACCGAACGGCCCTCTTAACATCTTCGTTTGTCTCTCCTTTACGAATCATGCTCAAAATTCTCGGGCTGCCGCTCTCAACACCCAAAGTGACGCGTCGGAAGTTAGCTGCGCGCAATTTGCCGACCACAAGTTCATCAAGAGTATCCGCACGCACCCCGCCTGTGAATTCGAATCGGTTGAGTCCACGAGCCACAATTTCGTCCAGCAAATCGATAGTTCTTTTCCGATTCACGGTGAACGTGTCATCGACGATTTTGACAACCCAAATGCCCGGTCTTTGATCCCGCGACTCCGAAACACCGGTCGCTCGTTTTCCAGGTCGTTCCGTGACCTTTGACTCTTCGGCTTCTTTTTTCAATATTTCCAACTCGTCGATCACGGACTCGACGGACCTCAGACGGACCCTCTTGCCCCAGATGTTCCTCGACGCGCAGTAAGCGCAATCAAAGGGGCATCCCCGGCCTGTCATTACAACCTCCCCGAAGTAGTCCGATCGACGAATCAGGGACCTGTCCGGAAGAGGCAGCTCATTAATGTCCGCTATAAGATCGCCTCTGGGATTGACTCTGATACGGCCGTTATCTTTCCAAGCCAGTGACGGAATTTCGGCAAAATCGGCTCGTCTTGATATAAGGTCCATAACGCTCCGGAGAGTCAGTTCGCCCTCGCCCATGGCGATCATATCAGCCCCGGTATACGCGATACTCTGTTCCGGGAGGACGGTGGGGTGGCTTCCGCCGAGGATGACGGGGATGCCGCGACGTTTGAGCCTGCCCACCAAAAGACGGGCGGTATCCATGTTGCCGGAATTACAGGTGATGCCGACAAGATCCGGGGAATGATTAAGGATACGGCGCTCTATTTCCTCCCAGAGGGGATGATCCGGATCTTCCAGCAACCCGACCATCTTCGGAATCCCCTTATTCATTATTATTTCCGGGTCCTCTGCCAACCCTTCCTGTGGGCCTAATTCAGGAATTGACACGCTCTCGCCGTCTACTATCGCTGCTTCGTGCGGGCTTCGCTCTCGGAGAAATGTCGCCAAGTACAGTAAATTCAAGGGATACGTCTTCATCTTGGGTGTGGTCACACCGAAGAGGGCGTAAAAGGGCGGTCGAACGAGGACTACTTTCACTTTATTTCCTCTCTGGCAGGAGCGGCGGAGATAACTCTAGTTGTGTAAGATTGCTCGGAACAGCTCCAAATAGGTCTCGACCCTTTTGTCCCACGAATGTTCTTCAGCCATAAAGCGCATCACGACCCTTTTGTCGGTCGGGACCGGACCCATGATCAATGCCTTGGCTTGCACGGTGAGATCGTTCATATCGTCGAACCTGAAGATCCGCCCCAATCCTGTTTGCCTTATGAGGTAATTGTTTACGATCTGTTCCTCGGAGAGGACCGGTAATCCACCCCTCAAGTAATTGAAGATCTTGGAGACGTCATTATCGAATGGATACGGACCTGTTGCCAAGGCCAGCCCTATTCGGGCATGTTGGATGTAATCCCAGATTGCTGCTTCGGACAATTCTCCGTGATCGACTATGATCGGGTCGAGCCGGCAGTCCTCATCGCCGCCATACATACCGGCCTTGTTCAGCCCGATCAAATGAATTCGGCCAAAGTCTGCAATGTTCCGGGCAGCTTCGTTCAGCATGCGAACCATTCGAGGGGACGCGACACTGCCCAAGAACAGGATGGCCTGTTCTCCCGGCTGAAAGGGATTTCTATGCGGTTTGGGAATTTCAGCAGGGCAACCTGTGGGCACAAGGATTATCTGCGGTTCGTCTCCGTAGAGGTCTCGCCACCGATCCTCGTTTTCCTTATTGTTCAGCACAAGTGCAACGGCCCTTTTCTTTATCATCTCCTGGCAGTGCAGCAGCTTTTCTCGGGCCGCGTCGTCGCGTTCCGGCAGCTTTTGATCTACTACCCTCACTATCCTGGAGATTACGGGGCCCTGATATCCGCGAATGAGCATGATTGAGTCGTGATAGCAAGTTTTTACCAAATCGTACTGGTTTGGCGAATTCAGCACATCGAGCTTCCGGACGGGTATCACTCCCTCGATGGTTCCTTCGGTCTGGACAGGCGCGATGATTTCTGCTTCCACACCTTTGCGGATGAGGCCGAGCGAGATGGCCCTGAGCCGCACAAGGTCAATCCCGGAAGGAGGAGCAAAAGCATTCTTATGAAAAACAATTCCGATTCGCATAACGTATTTCCACACAAAAGATAAATATCGGAATCCGGCGGGTCCAGGTGTGCCAAGATTTCTCTTGGGACTAAGATCCAACATGATCTTATACAGTCCCTTCAGGCCATGCCCATACCGGCAAGTTTATCATCAGCAAAGAAGGCTTTCCACATTTGCCTTGACATGGACTTTCCGGTTCTTACACTGCCACAAATAGTGTCATCCGCGGTTAACAACATTGCACCATGACGTTATGGCTGAGACTTATTAAGTATTAAAAACTGGTCGTGAAGATTCTTGGTAAACGTTACATGGGCGAGAGACTTAGACCCAAAATCTGTATTACCACGCCGGAATTTCCTCCTCAGCAATGGGGGGGGCTGGCCAGGACTGTGGAACGCGTATCCGGCCACGCGCGGGACATGGGTCTGGAAGTGCATGTCGCCTGCTTTACAATTGATCCCGAAGGCCTGGTCCTGCTGGATGAAAATCGTCAGACACAGAAACTCGATGGGATTTCCGTGCATCGGTTGAAGGTGGGAAAGGAGAGAATGACGGATTCGGGGCGTGAAATATGGGACTGCCCGCACACGCTAACAATCCAGATGATGTATCAGTCACTCGAGATGCTCCATCAAAACAAGGGATTCGATTTTTTCCATTCATTTTTTCTGTATCCGGTGGGTTACATAACCGGGCTTCTGGCAAAAAGATACTGCGTTCCTTGTGCGGCCACAATCGTTGGGAATGACATTAAAAAATATACTTTCAGTCCCGAAAAGGTGGCCGTGTGTAAAAGCGGCCTGGAAAATGCCGATAGGGTAATTGCTCTGAGCCGTGATTTGGTGGAAATGGCAGACGCCTTAACTGCGATTAAACAAAAATCCGGGATCATATATAACTCGGTCGTCATTCCTGACCAGGCGTGGAGTGCCGATCGGCCCCCCGGTCATTCATTCCGCGTAGGTTGCGCGGGCATCTTTAAGTACGCCAAGGGACTGCCGTACCTTTTCAAGGCCCTGGCACAGGTGCGGTCAGAGACTTCGCTTGTACTGGAGCTTTACGGAGAGTTGCGCCATTCTGAAAAACCAATTTATGAACAGGTGCTTGAGAGAACAGGCATACAGGACCTCGTCGTTCTGCGTGAGCCCTTGCCTCATTATCGAGTTCCGGGATGGCTCAGAAGCCTCGATTTATTTGTTCTGCCTTCACTATCCGAGGGATGCCCGAATATCTTGATGGAAGCACTGGCCTCGGGCGTGCCCTCCATAGCCACCAGGACCGGGGCCAATGAGGATCTCATAGACGACCATGTGTCCGGACTGCTGGTGCCGTGGGGAGATTCGGCGGCCCTGGCTCGAGCTTTAGAGGAAATGCTTGAGAAGAAGGATTTGAGGCAAACGCTGGGATCGGCAGCTCGCCTTAAAATGCAACAGTTCTCCCCCGAGAGAGAACGTAGAGATTGGGAACGTATCTACCGCGATCTTATAGGCTTTTGAATGGCTGCTCAAAGACAGTCTTATCCTGACGACCATTGGATCAAAAATCGTGATCCTGAACAGGTGCTTGCGGCCTATATGGATCAGCAGAGCAAGACCTACAGCCGAATCAAAAACTCGTTTGTACAGGAGCTTGCCGGCGATCTCCGAGGCAAACGAGTGCTCGACTACGGGTGCGGCGCGGGTCTTTTTACGGTTTATGCAGCCCTTCAGGGCGCAACGGCTGCCATTGGCATCGATGCGGAAGAAACCGTTCTTAGCGCGGCACGACTGCTTGCCCGCCGTGAGGGCGTGGAATCAATTTGCAGTTTCACGTTGAGTGATCGTTTTCCGTCTTTCGAGGGGCGAACTCGTTTTGATCTGGTCCTGCTGAAGGATGTAATAGAACATGTAGATGATGATCGGGGCCTGATTGCCGCCGCCTCAGCCGCGTTGGTACCGGGCGGCAGGCTCATATTGAGCACCCAGAACGCGCTATCCCTCAATTATCTTTTCGAGGGCTCGTACAACCGGCTGTGGCTTCGTCGGCGTGACTGGTTTGGCTGGGACACAACCCATGTCCGATTTTACACGCCGATGAGCTTGCTCGGGAAATTGCGGCAGGCAGGTCTCAGAAATTTTGCTTGGAGATCGGTTTACCTGATTCCGTACAAGCTTCCCGGCCTTCCCGGTTCTGGAAGACAATTCTTGAGGCTGGATGCATTGGCTGTGGTAGATAGAATGCTGGGGGCTATCTTCCCGTATAACCGACTTGGCTGGAACATAATTGTCAGGGCGGAGGCTTCTGCCTTGGTCCGGAGCTATGCGGGAACAGCTCACTCGGTACCGGCCGCCGTGCCGGCACATTTTGCTTTATAACTCAAGAGCTTGATCCGGTCGCTAGGCCCCACTGCTTCTTTCAGGATGTCATTTCGAGGGCACAGGCGCTACCTAAACGAGCAGCGTCTCAATTGGCAGGCCCTCCGCATCAGGCCGGCGAACTGACCTGACCGCAATCTTCTCGCTGTCAGTTAATATGAAAAGCCTATCATGCGGACAACCTATGTTGATCGCTATTTCAGGTTCGAGTCCCAGCCATAACTTCAGAAACACACGCATGGCCCCCGCGTGACTCACGACAAGAATTCTGTCTGCCGCTGCGTTGGAGCACGCCTCCTGAATAAGAGAGCCTATTCGGGCTTCCGCGTCTTGATAACTCTCTCCTCCGGGAGGACGCTCCTCCCAGAATGTTCGAAGACGGCCGCCTCCTGGTTTGACCTCGCTTAAACGGCGCCCTTCCCACCTGCCACAGGACAGTTCAGCCAGCGATTCACGCAAAAACATTGGAACATCGAATCCTTCCACATAGATTCCGGCGCTTGCCACAGCCCGCCCCAGGGGACTGCAATATACGGCCTGGACATCCTCGGCTTGCACTATACGGGCTAACTCTTTTGCCATACGAATTCCGTCCGATGTCAACGGTGAATCGCTGCGGCCCATAATCAACCCGTCACGGTTGAAC
>DATJPW010000387.1:0-29547 GCA_035506215.1 Desulfomonilaceae bacterium | reverse complement strand
CGTCGGTTTCTCCGCCCGGAGTTCCGCATGTGCAGGTTTTTCGGAATCTCCTTCACCTAAAGCAGTTCCAGGCGGTTGCTGACCCTCCCAAGCGAAGGCTCAGGTGAGCCCGCCAAGTTTGGAACAACCGTTCGTTGTCGGCTCCATTGTCACGCAGATTGGCATGGTGCCGCAAGTTTCCGCTAAATTGGGCATGGCGGATCGCTGGGGCACGATAAAAGCGCGCTGGGGCGCCGGCCGAATGGATTACAAGGTGGATCCCGGCCTCTATGCCCTCGGTGAACCTGATGCCGAGTCACCGGTCCTGGTTACGGCGAATTACAAATTGAGCTTTGACGCGCTTAGGTCCGCCCTACCCGGCCGAAACCTATGGATTCTGGTGGTTGACACCAACGGCATCAATGTGTGGTGTGCAGCAGGCAAAGGGACATTTTCCACTGAAGAACTGGTGAGTCGCGTCGAATCCAGCGGTCTGAGCAACCTCGTATCTCACCGGAGACTAATAGTGCCCCAGCTGGCGGCTCCGGGTGTGGCAGCGCATCGGGTGCGTGAACTTTCCGGGTATAAAGTGAAGTACGGGCCGATCCGGTCAAAGGACCTGCCCGCGTTTCTTGACTCGGGCTGCAAGGCCACCCCGGCGATGCGCCTGAAAACCTTTTCCACCGTCGAGAGAATAGTATTGATTCCGGTGGAGCTGGTGGAGGCTTTAAAGTGGGGCGTGATTCTAGTCGCGCTCTTTTTCTTCTTGGGGGGTTTTGTGGGATCGGGCGACTATTGGACCAGTGTCATGAACCAAGGTCTTTTTGCCGCTTTAGCCCTCCTGGGCGGAATTTTCGCCGGTACCATTCTGACCCCTATTCTTTTGCCGTGGTTGCCCGGCCGGGCATTTGCTCTCAAAGGTGCGGTGGCGGGTCTATTTCTCGCGGCGCTCATGGCCGTCTCAAGAGGCGCAGAGCTAACACAGTGGCCGATAGCGCTGGAGATGCTCGCGTGGACGCTAATCATCGTAGCATTGGCCGCTTTTCTCGGAATGAATTTCACCGGCGCTTCCACATATACTTCGCTTTCCGGTGTCAGGAAGGAGATGCGCTGGGCGGTGCCGCTGGAAATAGCGGCTGCCTGTATAGGGCTGCTTCTTTGGTTCGGATCAAATTGGATGGCTTGAATAGGGAATGAGACATGCCACAACTAGTTTACTTGAAAGATGTTGTGACTTTGGAATTCGACTCTGAGAAGTGCTCCGGCTGTGGGACCTGTCTTGAAGTGTGTCCCCATGCTGTGTTGGCTCGTAGCAATGGCCAGGTGAGTATAGCCGATCGGGACGCATGCATGGAATGCGGAGCCTGTGCCAGGAATTGCCCGACTGAGGCGCTGCGAGTTCGGACAGGTGTCGGCTGTGCCACGGCCGTGATCAACACGGCCCTGCGACGCAACAGTTCTTCTTGCTGCTGTGTAGTCGAACCCGATGACGCTGGGCTTACACAAAAGCCGGAGGCCGGTGCGGGCCGTGGGTGCTGCGGCCCGACTTGAGATAAGATTGTCATAGAGGGGTACACCTCAATGATCCTTGAAAAGAAGTGGTAGCCGATCACTGGAGGGGGTGCATCCAAGGTGTCCATAAGCTCGGTGTGGAGGTGTTGGTGACTATATTGGAAAGCCAGTACAAGACTGAGGCTTTGACCAGTCATCGGACCAAGGATGGATTTTACATCTTGTTTGCGGATCAGGACTCCCAAATTGCCGAGTTGTGCATCAGTGAAATGAATGAAGCGCGAGCTCATGTTGAAGCCTTCTTTGATTATCGTCCAAACGTAAAGCTCTTCATCTTCATGTATCCCGATCTATCAGCCATGAACAAGGCGTTTGGCAGGGAGCTTCCTGACGAGCATTGTTGTTTCGTGCCGATCAAGGGGCGGAAATCTCTAATTACCTTCGTCACGCCTCATAGCAACCCGCATTCCTTAAAAGTGATACTTGTTCATGAGTACTGTCACATAGTCTTCGGATGTTTGACTGGAAACCGAGAAACCGGCCGAGCCGAACAACGTATTCCCATGTGGTTGGACGAGGGCGTGGCGTTGTTTGTCGACCGGAAGTTCCGTGAAAATTTCCCTGAAATCGAGAGAAAGAGGTTGGAACTTATTAGAGAAGGCACCGATGGTTGGTGGCCCAATTTGGAAGATCTGTACACATATTTCAATAGACTTGACGGAGAGATCGAATTCGGACGAAGAGGAATGCTGGCATATGCTTACAGCTATTTTTGCGTAAAAGAACTTATCAGACGCTTCAACGAGCAAACATTTGTGCAGTTTGCGGTCTTACTCGCTTCGTGCAATGATATTCCTTCACTGTTTCACCGGACATTCGGACTTTCTGTTGCTCAATTCAATTCTGAAATGAAAAACTCCCTGGTAGGGAACGAACATAAATATGATTTCGACGCTGCAGAAATACCTGGACTTACTCGTTAGCTCTTCTCTGAGAGAGAGGTCCCTGGCTCACAAAATAATGGCCACCGTGATCGGTGGATCTATCTTTCTCGTGGTTATCCCATTCCTACTATTCCTCGCTGCCGACGCTTTAGGCCGGCTCATGCCGCCGGACGGATGGAAATCCTTCGAACTTATCGTTTCTATTGCGGCTATCGTCCTCGGGATCTTTTTTGTGGCTTGGTCCACTCTGACTTTGGCGAGAATCGGTCGTGGCACACCGGTCCCATTTGTTCCTACTCGAAAGCTGATCGTGTCGGGCCCGTACAAGTCTTGTCGAAACCCGATCCAACTCGGCGCCATGCTTTACTATTTCGGGCTGGGCACGCTATTTGGATCGATCAAGATTGGTCTACTGATGCTTCTTTTTGGTTTCGTGATAGGGACCTGCTACCACAAATTTGTAGAGGAAAAGGAATTGCTGCTGCGGTTCGGCCCGGAATATGAGGAATACAAGGCTAGGACGCCTTTCCTGCTGCCCAGAATGTAGACGTACCCTTGCATCTTGTCATGGCAATATTCCTGCCTCGGCAGGAAGAACAGGCCCCCGTCAAACGCATCAACCTTTCTCAATTTCCCTTTTCATGAGATTTATCGATTTTGTGACCGGTATCGATTTCGGGCAGACACGGGTGCACTCAAAATGATTTACGCAGCCCCAAACTCCATCGGGATAATCCAACTGTTTAAGCCTTTCCGCTTGCTCTTCATCACGTGAATCGAAGATGCGCCTGAATGCCTGCACCAGAGTGGCTGGGCCAAGGAATTCCGGATTTTCATTGGAAACAGGGCATGCTCCGGTACAACAAGCACAAAGTATGCACCTGATGACCTCATCCACTTTTTTCCTCTCCTCTGGAGATTGCAGCCTCTCCTTTTCGGGAGAGCCCGTTGCGATAAGATATGGTCGCACCAGTTCGACTCGCTCGAAGAAAGGCTCCAGGTCCACGACCAGGTCCTTGAGGACCTTGAAGGTAGGCAAGGGTTCCAGCAACACCTCGGCGTCTTGATAGTCTTTAACCAATTTTTGACATGCCAGCGCGCATCGCCCATTGATCTTCATGCCATCCGAACCGCAGACACCATGCGCGCACGACATACGATAACTCAGGGTGCCGTCCTGCTCCCATCTTATCCTGTTGAGACAATCCAGTAGACGTTCCCACGGTTCGGCCCGAACAGTGTATTTCTTGTAATGGGGCTCTCTGTCTACGTGCGGATCAAAACGAAATATCTTGAATTCCAATCGGATCATCAGTAGGTCCTTGCCTTGGGTTCAAAACGAGTTATGGTTACGGGCTTATGAGAGATTACCGGGCCGCGGTCCGTCTGTCGGATCAGGGTGTGCTTGAGCCAGTTCTCATCGTCTCGTTCCGGATAATCTTCCCGGAAGTGCGCTCCCCGGCTCTCATGCCTTGCCGAGGCTGACAGCAGGATCGTCTCTGCGATCCCTAACAGACTTTCCAACTCCATCGCTTCCAAGAGATCGCTGTTAAATGAATCTCCGTGATTGTCTACCGTCACCTCTCCGTATCGTTCCTTTAGAGCCTTGACTTCCGACATAGCCGCTTCCAGGTCTTTCTCGTTTCTGAAGACCGAACAGCGGTCCGTCATGATTTGCTGCATCTCCGCGCGCAACCGGGCCGCGGTTTCGCCCTTGCCTTTTCCCTTGAGGCGACCGATTATTTGGGCCACTCTCGCCTCGGGATCCGAAGGAAGGGCCTTCCAATTCATTTGCTCGAGTTCCTGGCGAATCTTTACACCAGTTCTGCGTCCAAAAACGACGAGATCAACCAGGGAGTTGCAGCCTAGACGATTAGCCCCGTGTACAGAGATACACGCGCTTTCGCCTGCCGCGTACAAACCTTGTACCGGCTCGCTCTTCTCGTTCAGGACTCGCCCGTCAATGTCCGTGGGAATCCCGCCCATCATGTAATGACAAGTGGGGCTCACCGGAATCGGGTCTGTGACCACGTCCAATCCGAGATAGATCTTTGCGAACGATGATATGTCCGAAAGTTTGTCGGCGAGTTTTTCTTTGCCCAGACGGGTGAGATCCAGGTGAACGAAATCACGGCCATCTATACCCCTACCCTCTCGAATTTCCTTCATCATCGCGCGACAGACCAGGTCCCTCGGAGCGAGGTCTTTTATGGTAGGAGCGTACTGCTCCATGAATCGAACCCCGTCACGGTTACGAAGGACGCCACCTTCACCCCTGGCCGCTTCGGTTATCAACACACCCAGACCGTAGATTCCCGTCGGGTGAAACTGGACGAATTCCATGTCTTCCAAGGGGATCCCGCAACGGTATGCCAGGTAAACGCCGTCACCCGTATTGGCAAAGCAGTTTGATGTTACCTTGTAGACTTTGCCGAATCCTCCTGTGGCCAGGAGCACGGCCCGCGCATGGAAAACGTGTAGCCGGCCGGTGGCAATCTCGTACACCACCACGCCCGCCACGCCCTCATCGTTCATGATGATGTCCACGAGTTGGAATTCAGAATAAGCTTTGATACCTCTCTTTCCCGCTTCAGCATGCAATGTGTCCAGTATGACGCGCCCTGTCCTGTCTGCCGCGTAACAAGCCCTTTTTACAGCGGCCTCCCCGAAGTTCCGGGTGTGGCCACCAAATGCCCGCTGTGCAATACGACCTTCCGCGGTTCGATTAAACGGCACCCCCATGTGCTCCAGCTCATAAATGGCACGAACAGCGTCTGTGGCGAGGACTTCGGCCGCATCCTGATCGGTGAGGTAGTCACCTCCTTTAACCGTGTCATACATGTGCCATTCCCACGAATCCGGCTCTTCATTGCCCAGTGCGGCGCCAATGCCTCCTTGAGCAGCCCCGGAGTGAGACCTCGTGGGATAGACTTTTGTGATCAGGGCCACGTCCAGGCCGTCGGCCACCTCCAAAGCGGCCCTGAGACCGGCCAGCCCTGACCCCACTATGACTACGTCATGTTTGAATATCATTGCTTTTCGATTCCGTGAAACGAGCGGGTCCAAAAAATGCACTGCAACGGTAGGCCGACCTCATCATACATCGTGACAGCCTCTCAATCGTGTAGGGGCGCACGGCCGTGCGCCCCTACCTATCCCCTTGCGGCCATCGGTTCATATTCGCATCCCATGAGCCCACAGTAGTGCCCCACATACTCAGCCTGCGGCCTATAAAGCATCGGTTTCTCCTGGGCCTCAGCGAACTTTTCCTCGATTACGTGACTGCACCAACCCGCCACTCTAGATATCGCAAAAATAGGTGTAAACAAATCCCGTGGAAATCCCATGATGTGGTATACAGGCGCACTGAAAAAATCGACGTTTGGTCGTATTTCGGTCTTACCGCGTTTGTCGAATTCCCGAACGGCCGTTTCTTCAAGCAATCTGGAGAGGTTGGCCCATTTCTCCATCCCTTTGGCCTTGCCCAAACGTTCAGCCATGCGTTTCAGATATTTTGCTCTGGGGTCCATGGTTTTGTAAACCGCGTGGCCGAAACCCATGATTCTTTCACCCCGATCAATGCGGTCTTTCACCCAGGCTTCGACGTCCTTTTCCTTCTCCAGCTTCAACAGCATTGCCATCACTCGAGCATTTGCTCCCCCGTGAAGACTGCCAGAAAGCGCGCCTATGCCCGCCGCGACCGCCGCGTACATGTGAGCGCGCGTTGAGCACACCTCTCGGCACGCAAAAGTCGAGGCGTTGAACGTGTGATCCGCATGAAGTATGAGACAGCAATCCAGATCATGGGCCGTCTCCTCATCGGGCTTGCTTCCGCTGACCTGCCAAAGGAAGTTCGCGGCGTGGGAGAGATTCTCATCGGCCGGTAATGGGTCCAGCCCCTGACGAATTCTGTGCCAAGCAGCGGTTACTTCAGGGAGGCGGGCAATTAGCCGTGTGGCCATACGCACATTGGCCTCTCTCGATTCGTCGTGCAGGTCCGGATCGTGCATCGCCAGAAGCGGAACGCATCCCTGCAACACGTCCATTGGATCAGCGTTTTTCGGCAGCGCCTTCATGGATTGATAAATCCAATCGGGTAGGCCCCTGGCTTGTCGAACCGTCAGGTCGAACGTATCAAGTTCGCTCTTGGAAGGTAAACGGCCATTCAAAAGCAAATACGCAGTCTCCATGAAAGAGGAGCTTTCAGCCAGTTCTTCAATACGATAACCGCGGTAAATCAAAATCCCTTGCTGGCCATCGATGAAACTTATAGCTGTATCAGCTACTGTCACACCCCGCAGCCCGATGTTTTTGACTACAACTGATTCTTGCATGCTTTCCTCTTGCCGGATGTGTCCGGATCAACGCTCAATTTGTCCGAAAGAGAGGATCGCCTGAAGGTGTGCGGTTCCAACACCATCGGAATAATGAGCAATAATCATGGGTTACTTCGGCGCACGCGGCCGGGCCCTAGCTTACTTTGAAAAACGCTTCTTTCTTGGCGCCACAAACGGGGCACTTGTCAGGGGCCGCGTCAGCAATCGTGTAACCACATTTCTCACACAAATAATAATCCTTGTCCGGTAATTTGCCTCCACCTTCCAGCGCCTTGATCGCGTCTCCATAGAGAACACCGTGAACCTTTTCGACCTCATTCGCCCAATGAAAGCTCTGTGTCGCAGCGCCCTGTTTTTCTTCCTTCGACTTGGCGAGGAAGGCCGGATACATTTTGGTGAACTCGAAGTGCTCTCCTCCCTGGGCCTCTTTGAGGTTCTCCAAAGTAGATTTCACGCCCTTGAGAACATTCAGATGGTTGTGCGCGTGAATGGTTTCGGCCGCGGCCACAGCTCGAAACAGCTTGGCCACACCTGTTTGCCCTTCCTCGTCGGCTTTCTTGGCAAACGCGAGGTACTTGCGATTTGCTTGAGATTCACCGGCAAAGGCTTCTCGCAGGTTCTTTTCTGAATCGCTCATGTAATTTCCCTCCCTCCGGAATGTAGTTTGATATGAGTAAGAAGCTGCTTAAAAATCGCCCCAAATGGGCCAGGAATGAAGGCTCATCCCCACAAACAAGCTTACCAATTGACGGTCGACAGCGGCGCGCAAAGTAGCTCGAAAATATCACAGAACAGATTCTTCTCTCGCTCGCCGCCTGTCTGAGTGCATTAAATTGGCGTTCTCTTAAGCATGAATCGCATAAGAGTTATGAGATATATTTATGCTCACTAAAGTTTTCAAGGGCAACTGCCTCAGGAAGTTGCCCCTGAAAAATTTAAGTCTTTACTCGACGCATCGTTCATTTTCCCCATGTGTGTCATCAAATGTGTCTTTCCCGGCGCCGAGTGTGCCGGGCTCCTCAACCTTTGATGATCCTGGGAAGCATGAGCTGGTGGTGTGGGCAGTGGGAATCAGGATTTTGATACGCGCAATAAGCGAATGCCACCATATACTTTCGCATTTCGGTAAAGGGAACTACCTCGTCCACAAAACCTCTCATGGCACAGTAGACCGGACGAGACTGATCATAATACTGCTGAGCCAAAGCATTCATTTTGTCGATAACAGGATCCAGAGAGCGGTTCCCATCCTTCTCTTTAACAAGCCTTCGTGCGAATGAAGCTGCCGACGCCGTCTCTCCGTGCATGACATATATTTCAGTGGCAGGTGTGCCAAGAGTGAATGCGCAATGATTATTAGCGGTAGGCCCTCCCATAATGTAATGGGCCGCGGCCGTACCCTTTCGGAGCACGAACAGCATCATGGGAACATTGGTCTGCTCGATTGAATAGATCAGGGACTGGCCCAGGCCCAGTAGCTCAGCTTTCTCAGCAATATCGCCCACATCGATGCCCGAAGTATCTTGAAACCATATTATGGGAACGCGATCCCTTCCGCACAGGCTCACAAAATGGTTCAATTTGATCAGGCCCTGTCTGTACAATTTTCCGCCCACGCCGGGATACGGAGCGTACTCGGGATATCCGGGAGGCAGCATGCCTTGCTTGTTGCCGATAACTCCCATGAGAAAGCCGTCCAGCTTCACCAAGCCCGTATACACTTCGGGTCCGTAATCCGGCTGGAATTCCATGTGCTCACTGTCATCGGTGAGACGAGCCAGCATTTCCTCAAAGCTGTAAACAGATTTCTGATTCATAGGGACTAATCGGTTGAGGTCTTCCGCGTCGAAGCGCGGTTCCGCGGGCTCGGCCACCCTGAAAAATCTTGGATCGTACGCAGGCATGTAGCTCATATACTCTTTTAGGGCGTCCAGAACCCCTTCTTCCGTGTCGTAGACCGCTTTGAAGAACCCCGTGGAATCATAATGGATCTTCACGCTGCCCGGCGGTTCTTCCTTGAAGAACCGTGTGGCTTCGATCAGTTGTTCAGCGCCCTCAAGGTCGAAATAACCTTTGGGGCTCATGCCGCTGACTATACCGCCGCCCCCCACTGCTATGTTACAATCCTTGTGAGCCAGCAAGATCGTGGGGCTAATTCCCTGATAGCCCCCCCCAGCGGGATTTGTTCCATAGATGCCTGAAAGGACCGGGATTCCCAGTTTCTGCAGCTCGGCATGCCGGAAAAACGTGGTCCCCCCACCTCGACGATCCGGATAGACCTCCTGTTGCTCCGTGAGCTTTACGCCTGAACAGTTCACCAGCCAGACCAGAGGGATGCGAAGACGCTTTGCGATATCGGTGACCCGCAGAATATTCTCGGATTGGCCCGCCACCCAGGCCCCAGCCAGCACTTTGTTGTCAAATCCTATGATCACGGCCCATTTTCCGCTGATCTTACCCAGCCCGTCTACAACGGCCGTGCTACCCTCTTCGTTTTCCTTCGGATTGAAGATCGTGTGCAGGGGGCACCAAGTGCCGGGGTCCAGGAGATATTCCAATCTCTGCATTACGGTGAGCTGGCCTCTCTTGTTGACCAACTCGGCGGGCAGTCCCGCCGCCATTTTCTTTTCAACCGCCGCACGAATCTGGTCCTCGACTTTTTTCACCTCGGCCACATTCGGTTCGGTGGACTTGATTTTTGACGCAGAGAGCGGTTTACCGAATTGCGTCATCTTCTCGAAATACGGTCTCATCCCATTTCCTCCGTCAGTGCACCTTGTAGCTTGGATTATTTTGACAGGTTAGAGTATCAGCTTGTCACAGTCTTTTCAAGACCGAGAGTTCATAAAAGAGAACTTTTGAAACCTGAGAACCTGATCCTAGGCCGGAAATTAGTGTGCAGGCGTTCAGAATCCGCGACGGTCGTCCCCATCACTTCTTTCAGATTGTTCCTTCAATTCTTCAACCGAGAATTCGGTCTTCCTTGGAGGGATACTCCTGAGTGCCGGGAATAATCCTTTGAACCGGGCGGAATGCTGTTCCATCTGGTCAGGTGAGTGCAGAGACCAGTAGGGTGTGGTATCTTCTTCTTCAATTAGAACTGTTTCGAGGAGAGCGGGGTAGCGATAACGAGGATTGTTTCCGAGAAAAGTGAGCATTTCACGGCCCCGCAAGAATTCTCCCCGACGCCGATTAATCTCACCGAGCAGGTACATGACCATGCCGGGATCACCTTTAGTAAGGCCGCGTCGAAGAGCGTCGTCAAGAAACGCGTCGGCTGCGCGGAGGAGATCGCCTTCCGTTTCGATACATCCCAGCTCTCTGGCTGCCCAGGAGCCTTTCAAGCTCACAACGCCCAAGTCACGGGGGTTCACGCCCCTGGCGTCCAATATCGAAACAAGGGCCAGCCAACCTCTGGCCAGGAATTCGTCACCGGACCGAGTCGTCCAAATTTTGGCATATTTTTGTGAATGCACGACCTCTTTTATGTGGCCTGGAACACGTTGGTGGAAATCCTGCACACGGGAGGTGAAAAGACATTCGGGGCAGATTGCGATGTCAGACGATCGATTGCAGTCCCTCGGGAGAAGCCTGAAATCCAACCCATAGCCAAACACAGCGGAACCAAGACTTTCAGCATTTCGATTGTGAGAAAAGTTGTTACAGCAAAGCGGACAAACAAGGACCGTGGCTGAGTTGTTCACGCAACCCTCCTTCAAACAGGTTCAATTCAATGCTACCTCTCCTGAGGAACGAGAAACTGACATAGCATATCATAAATGAGTGCTTTTGACCATGCTTTTCTTAACTCTCAACTTTTCTTATTCTCTTAACCGGCCTAAACTATTTAGATTTATCGGTAGTAGTCGCAATGCACGAAGCGCTCGGACGTATTGATTACAAGACGGACCTCAATTCGGCTCAGTTGGAAGCCGTATCAGTGACAGGCGGACCGGTTCTGGTCATAGCCGGCGCAGGATCGGGAAAGACCAGAGCCATAGTCTATCGCGTTGCCTGGCTTGTGGACTCCGGCGTGGACCCATCGTCCATATTGTTACTGACGTTCACCAGAAGGGCCGCAGAGGAGATGCTGTCGCGCGCTGCCCAGTTATTGGACAGTCGCGTGACCAAAGTCGACGGAGGGACTTTTCATTCAGTCGGAAATCTTCTGTTGCGGAGGTACGCCGGACTTCTGGGGTTCGATGCGTCGTTCTCTATTATGGATCAAGGAGACAGCCTGGATGCCCTGGATCATATCAGGAGAAGTCTTTCACCGCCAATCACTGATTTGAAGGGTTTCCCCAAAGCCCGTACCATAGGAGAGGTCCTCAGCAGATCAGCCTCGGTCGGAATTCCAATTTCTCAGGAGCTAAAAAGGCGGTACCCTCATTTTGAGCACTGTGCTGACGACATCGAGAGGATTCGGTCACAGTACGAAGAGTACAAACATAGCAACAATCTCAAAGATTACGATGACTTGCTTTTGGGCACCATAGAACTTCTCGACGGACACGATAGGGTCAGAGCAGAGGTTTCCGAGAGATGGAAACATATACTGGTGGATGAGTATCAGGACACTAACCGCCTGCAAGCCAAGATCGTCCGACTCCTGGCATATACTCACGACAATGTCATGGTCGTTGGCGATGATTCTCAGAGCATCTATTCCTTTAGAGGGGCCAATTTCGAAAATATCTTGGAATTCCCGAAGATATTCCCGGGCGCCAGAATTATAAAGCTCGAAGAGAACTACAGAAGCACGAATTCCATTCTCAATGTGACAAACAGAATTATCGAGAGGGCGTCTCGGGGTTATCCCAAGAAACTTATCACTCGGAAGATCGGTGGCCCATTACCACTCGCCGCTCGGCCCGCGACGGAGCGAGAGCAGAGTCGTTTTGTCGTTCAGTGCGTTAAAGAGTTGCATGACCATGGCATTCCATTGCCCGAAATCGCGGTACTGTTTCGAGCCGGGTTCCATTCATTCGATCTTGAAGGTGAATTGAGCCGGAATCGCATACCATTTGTAAAATATGGCGGCTTCAAGTTCCTGGAAAGCCTCCATATAAAGGACGTTATTGCCCACCTCAAGGTCGTGAGTAATCCGAAGGACCGACTGAGTTGGATCAGGGTTTTGAAGCTTTTGCCTGGTGTGGGATTGAAGACCGGGATGAAACTTGCTGGCGAGCTGGTCGAAAGAGGCTTACCGCAAGATCCTTCCCTTGTGGTACCCAGGGAAAAGAAGTTCGCGGAGGCGTTCGGCCGACTGAACAGTTTGTTGCTTGATTTAAGAAATCAAAACAGACCGATATCGGAAAAAGTCGAGCAGATAAACCTTTATTATTATCCGTTCTTACAGGAGCGCTACGACAACTATCCCAAGAGGATGCGTGACCTGGAGAACCTGGCGGATCTTACAGTCCCCTACAGAAGTCTCAACAGGTTTCTCGATGACATGGCGCTCGAACCTCCTGATGAGGATGGAACAGGAACGGCCTTTAAGGGTGACAGCCTCGTTCTCTCTACTATTCACTCAGCCAAGGGACTCGAGTGGCACACTGTCATTATCATCTGGGCTGCTGAAGGCCGCATACCATCTCCGATGTCCCTGGATTCGGAAGAGGATTTGGAAGAAGAGCGCCGTTTGCTGTACGTGGCCACGACCAGGGCCAAGCATAATTTAGTGATTGTTGCCCCCATGACTTTTCTCGACAGGAGATTCGGACAGGTGGATGTAAAATTATCGCGATTTTTCGAGGAGATCCCTCCAGAATGTTTCAGATATTATACCTTGTGATGTTGAGCCGCCAAGGCCCTTGACATCCAGGCCACATGGCCATAGAGTAACAAACGGAAAGCCTTGCGGAGAGATGACCGAGAGGCCGAAGGTGCTCGCCTGCTAAGCGAGTGTAGGGTGTGAAGCTCTACCGAGGGTTCGAATCCCTCTCTCTCCGCCAGTTTTTTGCCTAGCCTGCCTTCATCTGAAGATCAGCAAGCATATAATTATTGAAGCAATGGCTCCCGCGGCATCAGCTAAGAGCCCGGCGTGAAGCGCATAACGGCTCTTCGTCACAGCCACCGCACCGAAATAAACTGCTATCACATACAGGGTAGTTTCCGTACTTCCGATTATCACCGAGGCCAGCCGGGCCTGATATGAATCAGCCCCGTTGCGGGTGATGATCTCGCCGAGCATCCCTAAGGAGGCGGCCCCGGAGAGCGGCCTGATCAGGATCAGGCTCATGATATCTGGGGACAGCCCTAGATAGCTGAAAAATCCCGGCAACCCGCGCTCAATCAGGTCTATGGCGCCTGAAGCCCGGAACATCCCGACTACGACAAGGATGGCCACCAGATATGGGATTATGCGAACCGCCACTTCAAAGCCTTCTTTGGCGCCCTCCACAAAAGCCTCATAGACTTTGACACCCTTAAGAAACCCGTAAAGTGGTATTCCCACCAGAAAGCCCAAAAAAACCACATTCGACGCTATGGCTGAATACTCAGGAAGTCCTTGCATCTTCCGGCACCTCTTCCAAATCGCGCCTGAACCGACGCAGACGAGACAGTAACCGAGCCGCGGCAACACCAACCACAGTGGAACAAATTGTGGCGAGAAGAGCAGGAAACACTATGGCGGTGGGGTCCGACGAACCGCCGGCGGTCAACAGCGCAATAGCTCCAGCCGGGACAAGTTGCAGGCTTGATGTGTTGATAGCCAGGAACATGCACATTTCATCTGTGGCCGTTCCTTTCTTCGGATTTAACGTTTCAAGGTCTCCCATGGCTCGGATGCCCAATGGCGTCGCCGCGTTGTTCAGTCCGAACATGTTGGCCACCATGTTCATTGCCATACTTGCCAAAGCGGGGTGACCTTCCGGTATTCGAGGGAAGAGGAAACGCATCACGGGAGCAATTAGTGATGTGAAACGCTTGATCAGCCCGCTGTCGTCGGCTATTTTCATTATTCCGAGCCACAAGGCCATGATTCCGGTGAAGCCGAGAGCCAACTTGAAAGCCGAACCCGCGCTTTCACTTACGGACACCACAACCTCTTTGACATGACCTGTCACCAGCGCCATAGCGACAGACCCCACCAATAGGAACAGCCAGATGATGTTCAGCATGCCTACTCTCCCCTAGCCCCATGCCGGCGTAGAGATCGGCATGGTCCATGTGAATTGACGACTTGCCCCGGATGGATTATCGCACTTTGGCCTTGATGTAGGAAACACTGGAAAGAGGAATTGTGTAGAAGTCTTCTCCCGAGTCAATTCCGATCAAACCGTCTTGATTCCAGGTGAGAATGCCATGAATTTTCTCTTCTGAGCCGACCAGGGCGATCTCGACCTCTTTGCGGGATGAGAAAACACGTTGCAAAAGTCCGGTTGAAGAAGCAACCGGCGGAGGCGCAGACTTCAACGGTGCTACGACTTCCAACTCTTCTTCCGAACCGTTCGGATACTCTGACGACTCTTGTTCCGGGCTAAAAGATTCTGAACCGGTTGAAGATGTGGGGGCGTTCGTCACCACGGTCCCGGTCATGGATATATCGTCGATAAGTTCGTCGATAATGGTTTCATCCAACACCAGAGAGTCTGTGATGGAAGTCTCAGGACGTGCGGCCCTCTGAAGTGGCGTCGCTGCCGGCGGCTTTTCGCCAAAAGACGGGCTGCCTGGAGGACCGGCGTGCCGAGCTTGGGTTGCGGCAGGTCCGGGCGAAGGCCCTGCGACTCGGTGGCCGAGGTTTTCAAAATCCTGCAAAGTGTACCGAAAATTGGAGTTGATGAATTTGACCTCACAGTTTACCGGTCTGGACGGAATTTTGGTGTTAACGGTTTCAGGCAGCCTAAGCACCGTATCCAAGTTAACGTCCGTATCACATTGAAGGAACTCGTTTATTTTTCGGAGAAGCCCTTCCAGTCGTTCAGGATCGCTGACTTCCGTGACCTCTCTTAGGAGCCAATACAGGTGTGCTCCTCTTCCTGATTCTACAATGATGGAAGGTGCTCTGGGAAAACTTCGGATGGCCTTGGCAGCTTCCCGCGGTCCATCAAAGTATATCTGCTTATCGTCGTGACCTTCTGAGCCAATATCGAGGTCAGCCCAAAGAGCCACAATATAATGGATATGCTCCTTTTCGGCTTTCATCCTCTCTCTGGGACAGATGCCAAAATACACATCTCTGTCATCGCCGTACTGTTCTTTGGCCAGAATATCAATATTCGGAAAGTAGCGGGTGCTCATTTTGGCATCCCCGCGCTTGAAACTTTTTACGAGCGTAAATCCCCTGTGCTCTTTGTAATAGTCAGCGAAAAGGGCTTCAAGAAAGTCCTTACGACTGAATTTGGCAATCATGGAAGAACCTTAAGAGAGCGATCAAGAGTCCGTTTTTGCAGCCATATTCTATTACTAGTGCCTGGAAATGTCAATCTGAGGTTACTGATGAAAGGCATTTGAGGACTGGAACGAACGAATAATTCGGGTAGACCCCCATAGTCTCTTCATTTTTCCGCAGACTTCTTCTTGTCGGTTGTGACTCCCTTTTTCGGTTCATTGACCGCCATGTTCTGTTTTGCCCGATCGAGATTCTCCTGGATGACCTTGTTTCCCGTCAGCAATTTTGCCGCTTTCGATAAGTAGAGAACTTCCTGACTGTAATCCCCTTTCTTTCCGAGATTCACTGCATAATCGTTATATGCCATGGCCAGGTCTTCTTTGATTTCGGAATTTGCAGGGGCGGCTTTCAGTGCCTTCTCCAGGAGGCGTATCTCTTCCTGATGTTTTCCTTCCTCGCCTCGCTTAATGCCTTCATTGTGGTATGCAGCAGCCAGATTCAATTGCACTGCTTTATTGCCCGCATCGGCTTTTGCGGCCCGCTCCAGAAGTTCTATAGCCCGAGACGAAGCCCCTTCTTTGAACTCTTTCACCGCCTCCCTCAGCAAAAGATTCGTCAGGTTGCTGATAGTCGCCTGATTTTTCGGGTCAAGCTTTAGCGATGTTTCCAGTATCGCTATTCGTTCAGAAAACGACGCGCCGGTGCTCTCCGCGACCCCCCGGTTGTTGTAGGCTGCGGCTAGGTTCTTGATTGTGGTCGGATCTCCGGCCACTAGTTCCAAAGATTCTTTCAGAAGAGTTATCTGCGATGCCGTGTCCCCTTCTTTGCCCTTTAGAACGCCCAGATTCGACAGACCCCTAGCCAGGTTTTCCACTATCATTTTGTCTTTGGATTCCAGCTTATGGGCTTTTCTCAGGAATTCCACCTCCTGGGAGAAATCTCCCTTTTTTCCTTTATCAATGCCCAGATTGTAATAAGCGGTAGCGAGATTGCGCTTTATCATCAGGTTGTTGGGGTCCAGTCGGGCCGCCTCCTCCAACGTGGCAACCTCTCCGCTGCGGTCAGCTTTCCGGCCCTTGGCGACCCCGGCATTGTTGAGCAAGGCCGCCAATGCCTTTCTTGCGGCCGCACTGTCAGGTTGTATCTCCAGTACTCGGCGTAAGAACTCGGTTTTGTCAGCGTTGTTTATCTTGTCATCAGGAAGGTTGACAGCCTGAAATGCAGACGCGACGAAATTGGAACGTATGTCCTTGTCCTCGGGAGCAATGTTCAGCGCTTTACCAAGCGTGCGGAACGCGTCCCGGTAGTTGCCCTCGCGAATCATTTTCAGTCCCAGGTTGTTGTATGCCACAGCGAGAACCTGCTTATATTTTGTGTTTTCAGGATCGAGCTGTACGGCTTTTTCCAGGTTTTCCACGGCGCCGGAAAGGTTTTCTCTGGACAGCAGATGGCTACCCACAAAAAAGGCATTTTCTGCTTCTGCGGTTTCCACCGAGCCCCAAGCGGAGCAGGCCATTACCGTATCCAATAGTACCGTGGCCGCAACAATCATCCCGATGGCATATAACTGTGTGGAAGTGTTCGGTGACATGCTCGACCGTCCTAAATTCCAGGTGTCTTGAGCCGGATATCGGCGGCAACCAGGGAACCCGGCGACCGCACGGGAGACATAACACGACAATGCAGACGCGGTCAATTGTTGGAAGACCAGGTGCACCAGCTCATTGTGGAAGCTGTCTCATACCAGGCCACAACTTCTTGACAAACGGCGTTTCATTAGTAAAAAGAGTTTTCTTTAGATCAGTGTCGCAAGGAGGAGGGCCGATGGTTGAGGTTGAGAAGCTTACCAAATATTATGGGCGGCTTGCTGCGATAAAAGATGTTTCTTTTCGGGTCGAATCCGGAGAGATCGTGGGATTTCTCGGACCCAACGGCGCGGGAAAAACCACGACCATGCGTATTCTTACGTGTTTTTCTCCGGCATCCTCCGGCAAGGCGGTCATACTTGGCCTGGATGCGCGTGACGATTCAATGCAGATTCGGCAGCGGCTGGGGTATCTTCCTGAAAACGTGCCGCTATATGGTTGGATGCGTGTCCGTTCCTATCTTGAATTCGTGGCCCAAGCCAAGGCGGAGTCTTCCGCTATACGACGGGACGAAGTGGATCGTGTGGCGGAAGCTGCCGGCATCAGCGAGGTTATGGGGAGGCCCATCCGACAACTCTCAAAAGGGTTTCGCCAGCGAGTGGGTTTGGCTCAGGCCTTGATAGGAGACCCTCCCTTGCTGATACTCGATGAGCCGACCATCGGCCTGGATCCCAAACAGATACGTGAAATCCGGCAACTGATAAAGGGGTTCTCCAGAAACCGGACAGTGATCCTTTCCACTCATATATTGCCCGAGGTCAGTCAGATCTGCGACCGTGTGATCATTATCAACAGGGGAACAATCGTGGCTGAAGACACTCCGGCAAACCTTATTCAGAGCCACGGTAAGCTCTCACGCTGTCAGCTTGTAGTCGCTGCACAGGAACATGAAGTGAAGCAGCTTCTTACAGATTTCGGCGGTGTGAGTTCGGTGCGGTTGACTTCGGAAGCAGACGAAGGCAAAGTGGCCGCCCTCATCGAGACTGCGGCGGAGACGGATTTGTGCCCTGCCCTAGCCCGTGCGGTCACGGAAAAGGGATGGGACCTTTTTGAATTGCGACGCATTCACGCAAGCCTCGAAGACGTTTTCATCGACCTCGTTACCGAAGAAGCCGAAGAAGACACGTCTGCCGGGGAGACTGAAGGAAAGGAGGTGGCCTGATGCACGGATTCGTTGCGATTTTCAGGAAGGAAATCGCCAACTTCTTTGTTTCGCCTATAGCTTATACGGTCATGACGATTTTTCTCCTGATTTCCGGCTTTTTCTTCTGGGCCAATGTGTCTTTTATGAGCTTGATCAGTCTACAGGCTGCTAACAACCCGATGCTCTCTGAACGAATAAACCTCACTGACGTGGTCATCCGACCTCTGGTCCAGAATATGGCCATAATTCTCATGTTTGTTATGCCTCTGTTGACTATGCGGCTTTTCTCAGAGGAGAAGAAGTCCGGAACGATAGAACTGCTTCTGACCTACCCCATCGACGATTCGGCGTTTGTTTTCGGCAAATATCTCGCGGCCCTCGCGCTGTTATTCATCATGTTGGTCGGGACGTTTTCGTTTCCGATTCTGCTGGCTCTTCTGGGGGAACCTGATTTAGGGGTAATCTTCTCCGGTTACCTGGGGCTGTTCCTTATGGGAGCGGGCTTCATGGCCTTGGGCACATTCATTTCCTCTCTGACGGAGAATCAAATCGTGGCAGCCGCGATTTCTTTCGCCGCGGCCATTCTGTTTTGGGTATTAAGTTGGACCTCTTCTTTTGCAGGCGAATCAACGGGGGCTGTGGTGCGTCAATTATCGATTCTGGAGCACCTCGAATCATTCAACAAGGGAATCTTATCCCTACCTGATGTCTCGTTTTTTGTTCTGTTCGCCGCTTTCTTCTTGTTTCTATCCTTGCGCTCCTTGGAGACTCACAGGTGGAGGGGATAAGAATGAAGATCTACGAATCCAAAAGAAATCTCATTTTAGGCGGAGGAACCGCTGCCGGTATCCTCATTTTCTTGGCTATCATCGTCGCCCTTCAATACATTATTCTTCAGTATCCGAAAAGATGGGACATCACCAAGACAGGCCAATATACTCTCGCGCCTCAAAGCCGCAAGGTGTTGGATTACTTGCGTCAAAATAACATCCCTGTGGACGTGCTTGCATTCTATGAAACAAAGGAATTCGGCGCTCGGGACGCGGTGCGGGACTTGTTGGATCAGTACAGGGACGTCTACCCGGACCTGAAGTATTCTTTTATTGATCCCGATCGTGACAGAGCAATTGCTGTTGCGAACAAAATAGAATCGTATCCGATGCTCGTCATAAAAGTCGGAACAAAGGAAGAAAGAATCTCGACTGCGGACGAAGAGAGCGTCACCAATGCGATTTCCAGGCTGCTGAGAACTGAAGTGAAGAAGGTTTACTTCTTGAAAGGACACGGGGAACTGTCCCCTTCATCCACTGCCCCGGACGGTTTCGGCGTGGCCAAGGAAAGTATCGAGAAACAGAACTATAAAACCGATGAAATCGTACTGATGCAAGCGCCGGAAGTACCTCAGGACGCGACAGTTCTGGTCATCGCGGGTCCCAAAACCGATCCCATGGATTCTGAATTAGAGCAGATTCGAAATTATATGAAACGCGGAGGCAGCTTGTTGGTCTTGCTGAATCCCTTTCAGACGCCGAAGTTGTGCGCCTTGTTGAAAGACTATGGATTCATTACGGCAGACGACATTGTTGTCGACCGAATGAGCCGGGTCCTGGGTGGCGATTATCTGATGCCGGTAATCACAACTTATATCAACTTCCCCATTACCAAGAATTTCACGGTGGCGTCATTTTTTCCGGAAGTCCGGTCAGTACATGCTTCCAATGAGGCCGGGCCGAACATAACAGCCCAGGATTTGGCAATGACCAGTCCGGTTTCCTGGACCATAAACGAAGAACAACTCAAATCCCGGAATGCCAACTTCGACGAGAAGACAGGGGCCAAAGGACCGATTTCGGTAATGGCCGTGTCCACCTACACCCCACCCGACGGCGTGCAGGGAGCCAAAACCTCAGGTGAGTCCGCCTCTGCGGAGCAATCTGCCGGCCAGATGGAACAGACTGGGGATAGTCCTTCCAAGGAGACCTCCGACAAGAAAAAGAAGAAGGGCCGCATAGTAGTTTCCGGCAGCTCACAATTTGCCTCGAACAAGTTCTTCAAGTTACAGGGAAACGGTGATCTATTTATGAATTCCATCTCCTGGCTGGCGGAAGACGAGAACCTCATCGCGATACGCCCAAAATCGACTCGTTCCCAGCCTCTGGTCTTAACGGATCGCGATTCTCTGTTGGTTCTTGCGGTGCCCGTTGTGATCATCCCCTTGGCCTGGATTATCGTCGGATTAATTGTTTTCCTGTATCGGAGGCGTACCGCAAGTGTTTAACTTTGGGGCGCAAATCTTGAATCGGGAAGATCCGCAAAATCAAGAGCTTTGATCCTGGAGGCGTCGGGAATGAAATTAGGCAAGATCTTAATATACTTATTAATTCTGGTGGTTGTCGCCGGATGGCTTTACATTGTTGAGATCCGGTATCGACCAGGCCAAAAGGAACAGGAAGACAGAGGAAAGAAAATCGTTCACCTTGAAAAGGACAAGATCGTCCAAATCGGTCTGGATTCACGGGAACGCGGCAAGGTGGAAGTTCAGAAGCCGGGTGACACCTGGGTCCTCACCGCGCCTGTGAGGACGAAAGCGGATAAGTTGGCCGTGGACTCTCTCCTGGCTTCCATTACGGATGCCACATCAGAAAAGGTGGTACTGGAGAAGGACGTAAAATGGGATGATTACGGCCTGGATAACCCTGATTTCACCGTCACCGTGTCAACGCCCGATAAGAAGACTGATATTTTCTTCGGCGCATCCAATCCTGCCAAGACAAGCTACTATGTGAGGGTTGATGACGATCCCAGACTGTTGCTTTGTGCCGACACCCTGAAAATTAGTCTCAACAAATCCGCTTTTGACCTTCGCGACAAGGCGGTAGTCAATATCGCCCCGGAAGATTTGGAGAAAATTGTCATTTCTCGAAAAGGAAAGCAAATCGAACTACGGCGGGAAGGCACGGACAAATGGTTTCTGGAGACGCCTCGCCGTTTTAGAGTGAAGAGTTCGGTGGTCAATGCTGACCTCAGGACCATAACCAATTTAAAGGCCAAGGCCATCATTGACCCACCTCTTAAGGATATCAAGGAATATGGGTTGGAGAAGCCCGAAGAGACCATATTGCTATATGGCCCAAAAAAGGAGCTCACCTTCCTGGTCGGGAAGCCCCAAGGTGACAAATCGCAGGAAAAGAAACCCGGCTCAGAGCCCGAACCTGACAGATATGCCCTCATCAAAGGGCATGACACTGTTTATGTCCTGGATGGACGCTCTCTGAGCAGCGTCAGGACAGATCCGGAGGAACTGAGGGACCGTTCTGTTCTTCTGTTTAGCCCGCCGGATATTGAAAAGGTGGAGATAGAGCTGGATGGGAAGCAATGGGCGGCTGCCAAGGGTAAAGACAACAAATGGACCCTGGAGAAGCCCGAGAAGAAAGAGAGGATAAATAACTGGGCCATATCCGGCATACTTTGGGATGTCAAAGACTTGCAGTGGCAGTCCATGACCGTCCGCAGACCCAATGAGCCCATGCCTCCGGAACTCGAACATCCCAGGCTGGTGGTTTCGCTTTTCAAGAAGGGGGACGAAACGCCCCTCATTCTGAAGGCCGGTTGGAAGGATGAGGCGGCAAAAGCGGGCACTCAACCGGAAAAAGTCGAAGACCAAAAAGGCGGATCGGCCGCTAAACAACCTTTGGGCACAAACAAGGACCGAACTCCCGCCAAAGACCAATCCAAGGCCAAGGCGGAAAGCAAGCCAGAACCTCAAGCCCCCTCTGTGGTTGCCATTGCTCAGCCTTCCGAGGACGAAGGGGCTACATACACATTGGATGGAGGCTTTGCGATTCGGATTCAACAGGACTTGCAACGAATTACCGAGGAAAAATGACCACGGGAATCACGTGAGCGTCGGAGCCGTGGACGAAAGGAAAGGAGCCAATAATGAACTTGAGACGCGTGACCCTAAGTCTGATGGTGCTCAGTGTGATCTGGTTGGTCATGATGGCGACGGCCTGTGAGAGCAAGTATGAAGGGGTCCCTCGTATTGGACTTGAAGAGCTTAAGGCGATGCTCGGGAATCCGGATCTCATAGTCGTGGACGTCCGGGCGGCCAGGGATTGGGAAACGGGCGATTCCAAGATCAAAGGGTCAGTTCGGGAAGATCCGAAGCGCATCGACCAATGGGCCCCCAAGTATCCAAAAGACAAAACGATTGTCTTCTATTGTGCTTGACCTAGTGAAGGCACCAGTGCCCGGGTGGCACACGAATTTTCCAAGAAGGGCTATGACAAGGTTTTTGCTCTCAAAGGCGGTTGGAACGCGTGGCAACAAGCCAAGTATCCGACCGAGAAGAAATGATATTGAGAGATCATTCACTAACGTGATCGGTGGTCCCTAATAATCTTTATAAAGCAAGGACCTTGGCCCCAGCCGACGGGGCTGAAACGGATCGAAGGCCTGTCCGCGGTAAATGTGGATAGATCGTATGGTTTCTCCGTGATATTTGATGTCGTACGAAATCAAAGGCTCCACGTGAGAAAAATTCTCATAGATAGTTTTTAGATGTTCAGATGAGGGTTGAAGAGGTGAAGGAGAGACGAACAGAATATTGCGACCCTTGAGGTTGTCAAAAGACGGCTCGCGAACGTCGAATTGAGTTGGTCTCTTCCACGGAGCAAGATACCTGACCTGTGGCTGTCCCGGAACATTGAATTCCAGTAGTGCACACAACTGATAGCTGTCCGCGGCAATGACGTCGTCGGGCTTTGCAAGATTGCCCACATGCTTGCCTAGTCCCGCCCATCCCCTTGTTTCCCAAATTATTCTGTCTTCTTTGGCAATCCGTTTCTCGACCCAAGCAGGGAGCAGTCCTATCCACGCGTGGACCACTGCGACCAAGACTGGCCCCATCGCTAAAATCAGGGCCCACTTTACGAAGCGACCGCCAAACAGCTTCCATATACCGCTGCTTCCCTGTGCTCTCCTGATCGCAATCACATGAACTGCAAGGATCGCCGTTGAGGCATAGCCGATGAACGCCCAGTTGGCCTCGACATGTCCGTAAAAAGCTTGGACTCCAAAAAATACAAGCGGCAGTCCGAAGCAGAGCAATGTCACTTCGCGAGGTTCGGGTCTGACTATATTCTTCCCGAGAGCGGCGGCTGAACCTACCAGCAAAGCGACGTAAGCAAGCGGCGACACGAGCAGCAATTGTGCCAGGTGATATCCGAACCCATCCGTAATTCGTTTCCCCAGCGACTCTGAGCCCGAGCCGATGAATAGAATGTGGTAAAACGATGCCCATTCATGGCGCCAATTCCACCAGATTATGGGAAGAGTGAACACCAACGCGATGACGACACCCAGCCACGGCTCCTTTCTCAAAAGCCATGAGCGATAAGGACTGCACCAGAGAAGAAATATGAAAAGGACCGGTAAGGCAAGTATGCCCGTGTATTTGCTCTGAATTGCCAACCCTACGGCGATGCCCATGACATAAAACCATTTACCTTGACCGGATACCACAAACCGAGCCGCAGCCCAAAGCGCCAGAACCCAAGAAAAAAGTAGGACATTATCGTGTATCGCGGCCGAACCGCCCAGAAGGGCCACAGGAGTAAGATTCAACGCGACTGCCGACAGAAGGGCTTGCGATTGATTTTTGAAAAGCAACGCACAGACGCGGTAAATCAGAAAAGTGGTCAGGCCTGACAAAATCAAGAAGGGAAACCTGACAGTGAACGGCGTGCTTTCATTGAAAAGGCATGTGGACATCCGTATCAGGTAGGCCACCATCCCTGAGTTATCAAAATAGGACCAGTCCAATGTCCTTGACCACGTCCAGTAACTGCACTCGTCGGCTATCAAGTTCACATGGCCTGTGAACCAGATGCGCCAAGCGAAGACCCCCAAGAGCGCCAACAGCATGTAGAATGCAGGTACATCCGTACCAGGAGAGGCTAGGTCGGCCGTCTGCTGGATGGAATCGTTCGCACTCGAACTGCTGTCCGACGATCTTTCTCTTTCGGCAAACATGGGTACTAACGAAATTCGCCGCATGCAGTGCCAGGCCGGCATGCGATTCCTTCCGCCCCGGGCTTCATTTCATGCGTGGCTTCGATTTGAATTGTAGCGTGGTCGATGTTGAACTTGGTCTTCAGCAATTTGCTCAAGTCCATCAAAACCTCATTCCTATCAACGTTCGATTCCGCCAACACCACATGAGCGCTCAGAGCAGGCTTCTCTCCGCTTATGCTCCACACGTGAAGGTCGTATACACAGCAGACACCATTTTGCTGCAAAACGGCCTGTTCAATTTCGCTCACGTCGAGGCCGGACGGTACCCCCTCCATAAGTATATTGATTGACTGCTTTATCAGTCCCAAAGAGGAGTAAACGATGAGTAACCCGATGAGAACGCTGACCAGAGGATCTACCCAGAATAGGCCTGTGGTCAAAATCACCACGGCGCCCACGATTGCTCCTAGAGAACCCAGGGCGTCCGAGATGACGTGTATGTAAGCGGATTTGATGTTAAGACTTTCTCCTCTGCTCCCGAAGAGCAGCCACGCCATGAGCAGATTGACGCACAGTCCGACCAGGGCCACTAGAAGCATACCGAGTCCGATTACCGGCTGAGGTTTCAACAGTCTATGAGCTGCTTCATAAAAAATAATCGCGACAATCGCCCATAGAGCGAATCCATTCAACAATGCCGCAAGGATCTCCGATCTTTTGAATCCGAAAGTGAGCCGGTCCGTGGGCAATCGCTTACCGATTCTCATGGCGATCCACGTGAGCCCCAGGGCCAAAATGTCCGACAACATATGACCCGCGTCGGCAAGCAGCGCCAGGGAATTGAACAGTATGCCGCCAACGACTTCCGCTACAGTGAAAGCGGCTGTCATAAAGAAGGCTATGGCGAGCCGGGTCTGCGTATCCCATGCACGCGTGGCAATATGTTGGTGATTATGCATGACTTCTCTCGTACTGGATTGCATCTGTGTTATGGCATTAGACGACAAATTCTCCGTTTTGTAAACGCCCGAGCGTCCTGTAAATCCGATGTCCCTCGGGGACTGCTCCACTCCTGGCTCCATCCTCCATGGTTCGGCGCGGCCGGCAAGCAGCCGGCAAACCTTGACGAAGAAGGGCACGCGTTGCTAAATTGTGAAAACATCTAAAGATAATTTAGCTCACGATTTGTAGCTGTGGAAACAATAATTCTTCTTGGAACAGCCTTGGCATTAGGCATGGACGCGTTTGCCGTGGCCGCCGTCGTTTCTGCCGGTCTTTCGCACCTTTCGGGCAGACACATCTTTCGACTGACGTGGCATTTTGGTCTTTTCCAGGCACTGATGACGCTTTTCGGGTGGTTTGGGGGAGAGGGTCTCGCCACGTTCATGGCGGGTGCAAACCATTGGATAGCATTTGGATTGCTGACAGCACTCGGACTGAACATGATTCGTCAATCCGGCCATCCTGAGGATCGAGTGCGCGACTATGATCCTACACGAGGCTGGAGTCTTGTGGCCCTGTCTGTTGCCACCAGCGTCGATGCTTTCGCTGTAGGCGTTTCACTGGGTCTTTTGAATGTGGCAATCCCCAAACCCGCGTTGATTATAGGCGTCGTTGCTCTCCTAATGACTTATGTCGGGACCCAGGTGGGACGAAGAGCGGAGACTTACCTGGGAAAATGGGCTGAACGACTGGGCGGCATAGTTCTCATAGCAATGGGTGTTGAAATGCTGCTCCAGCACATGCTCAGCTAAAAACCAAATCTGCCGGCTCAGGCATCAGTCAAGTTGCCGTGCCACGAGCCGCGTGATTGCCCCGCGAAGGTGCTCCTGATATCTGAAAGCCAGAAATCCAGCGGGCAGCGTGATCAAACAAAAAAGGAAGAAGACGAGCGCGACGGAGCTCAAACTCACGTGTAACTGGTCAATGGCGATCCTGCTGAAATCCATCCAATGGCCCCCACCCTTTGCATCTGCATACTCGGCTCTTGCAAACGGGCTGGTCATAAGGCGATAAGCGAAGCTGAGGTCCGAGAACAGGATAAAGAAGGCAATTGCAGCGTAAAGTGGCCTCTCGACGGAATGGACCACTGCGGCTCCGCTCAGCGCCCTATAGAAAAAGATCCCGGCGATCAACAACTCTGTTCCGTGCCCCATGAAAAGGATTGTAATTTCGTGCAGACGCGTAACGGTGAACAGGACATGAATGGCTGTCACTATCACGAGTAGAATCACAGCGCTGGTGTTTCGGCGAAACGAAAAGATGAGAAAACCCAGGAGAACATAGACCACTATTAAGAGCAGCGTCGAACGAGCGGTATGAAGCGTTATTCCTCCTCCGTACACAAGATCAAAAGCGGGCAATGAAGGGTAACCGAAGACCCAACCGAATATCATATGGCCCATCTCATGCACCAGAACCATCAAGGTGCCGAAAATGTGTTTCAATATTGGTATGGCAAACACGACGGCCGCTATTGCCAGGCCGGCCGTGAGGACGAACCAATCCTCTCTGTACATGCGCAGCGGTTCGGAGATTGCGTCGCTTTCCGATTTGATTTCTTCTTCCCCGTAATCATCACCAAAGGCGCGGCCCCCTGCGGGAATGTTTGGGGCAACCCGTGCGGTCTGAGGCCAATTCCGTGACTCGACTTGGTCCCTGCCCTGTTTGGAATTTGTCCGCTGAACGACGCCACGTTCTCCACGGCTTGGATCTTGCGCGGTTCCAATATTGAGTCTCGAGAAGATCACGCCGCACCGCGGGCATTCATTGTTCGTATCGGATTGTTCAAAATAGCACTTGGGGCATTGCATCGGTTCAGTTCTCGGCGAGGTCGTTTTCGGCCCGGGTCGCATCCATGAGGTTACCATTGACAGGGCATTGATGGTGAAATATGTTCAAAACCGCGAGAAATTTGTCTTGCAAAAGGTTTGTTATTAGACCCGACCACCTTAAAAGGGGAGACCTGTCCAGCCGACCTGCGTCATGATTGTTGATAGTCACTGCCATATCTTCACGAGCCAGATTGTTGAGAATGTTTCATCAAACCACGCTTTGGTTGAATTGCTGAAACTCGACGGCACGTATGCGCGGGAGCGGATTGACCCAAAGACCCTCGAGCAATCCGCTGCTGCAAACAGCGTTGATATTTGCCTTTTGCTTCCCACCGCGGCCCCGGCCAAAGTGAGAATTGAAAATGACCGTCATATCCGTTTCGCCTCACAGTTTCCAAGACTCCGATCACTGGCAACGCTACATCCATTAATGAATGGCATTTCGGAAGAAATCCGCCGGGTGCTTGGTCTCGGCGTCGTAGGGTTTAAATTATCGAGCTTTTCCCAGCGGTTCGATTTGATCTCCGATGAAGTGGAAGTTATGCTGTCAGCGCTGGAGAAGTGCGGCTCGGAAATTGGGACACCTCTTGTGTTGGTGCTCGATACGTTCACACGCGCGGATATCCATTTCGGCGCCAATCACGATCATCTAACTAAGCCGGCTAAATTGTCGGAGATTGCGGTTCGCCATCCTGGAATCGACTTTGTTGGGTCACATATGGGGGGCCTGGCAGCAGATTTTGACGAATTGAGACATGGCTTGGTCCCTGCTTCCAACCTCTATCTGGATACATCCAACGCGGCTCATACCCTGACGAATGCCGAATTCATCGAACTCTTGAGAATGCATGGCCCGGACCATATCCTTTTTGGCACAGACTGGCCCTGGTTTCACCATTCTACCGAAATTCCGAAGATCCGATCTCTCCTGAGTGAGGCTGGATATAGTAAATCCGAACGAGACGCGATCTTCGGAGACAACGCTCGTACGCTGTTTAGACTTTGAACTAAATGAATGCGAATAGTTAATGGCGCCTTTTGGTAGGTTCCGGCCTCCGTGCCAGTGCATGTCATTGCGAGGAGCGAAGTCCCGCGGGACGCTGAATGGCAATCTCCGTCCTTGTACGGCGCGGACGCCGTCCGCCCTCAGCTGGGCGCATGCCATGCGCGCCGTACGAGAGATTGCTTCGCTTCGCACACGATGATACCAGCAGCGACGCCGGGTCCCACATGTCTTCTTAGAGCGCGGCTGTACAAAAGGTCAAGATTTATAGCAGGGTGCAATTTCTCAAATTTTCATGATTCGCGAGGCAATATGGACGGTACGATGTCCGCTGTCCTGAGCGCCAGCACAAGAGCGTCTACTCGTGAGGCCCCGGCCTTCATAAGTACCTTTGCTGCTTCGGATATGGTGGTCCCCGTAGTGGCCACATCGTCTATCAGCAATATCCTCTTCTCGCGGATATTGATCGAACCTTGGACGCCGAAGGAGTTGCGGAGATTCGCGACCCTCTGGGCTTTGGGCAGCCCGACTTGAGGCGGAGTGTCCTTTATTTTGGTCAATGACGTCCGATCCAGGCGGAGCGCGGTCCGAGCAGACAGTCCGGCCGCGAGGATCACGGCCTGGTTGAAACCTCTGTGAAAAAGCCTTTTGCGGTGTACAGGGACCGGAACAATAAGGTCAAATTCACTGCAGGTGAAGTGTCGCTGGAAGGCTTCTAAGAGGATCTGCGAGAGAGTACGGCCTACGTGAAGGGCCGCGGAGAACTTGAAGCGTATCAGCGATTCCCGCAATGGACCTTCGTAATAGGCTCCAAAACGGGCCCGGTGGTACGGCGGGGGAGCTGTGAGACATCGGCCGCAGACTCCTTCTGATTGGAGCGCAAGACCTGGGATCGGCAGGCCGCATTGAATGCAGAATGGATGAGAAACGGTCCTGATGGATTGAGAACAGGTGTCGCACAGATAAGACCTTGTTTCTACCGGGCCGGAATCACAAAACGTGCAAGTCCGAGGAAAGAGAAGATCAGAGAACGCATGCTTGATATAATTGACACCGTTCCTGAGTGATGATTTCAAGAGGCTCTCCGGAGGAGGTTCGATGTCGATGTCATCATTGATAACTCTCACTACCGATTTCGGCACTCGTGATGGTTTTGCCGCGCAAATGAAAGGTGTCATACTGGGAATCAATCCTCAAGCGCGGCTCATCGACGTGACTCATGATATCGAACCGTTTAACGTTTTGGAAGCTGCATTGGTCATTAAAGGACTGGCAGGATATTTTCCCGCGGGGGTGATACACCTCGCAGTTGTTGATCCTGGAGTGGGCGGCAAGCGCCGGGGAATAGTCATGCGTTCGGATGAGCGCTTCTATGTCGGCCCTGATAATGGCCTGTTCTCGCTGGTGCTCAAGACCGGCCGGTCACGAGAGATACGTGAAATCAAGAATCCCGACTTCTTTCTGTCTGACCCTCATCCCACCTTTCACGGAAGGGATGTTTTTGCCCCTGTGGCAGCTCATCTCTCTTTGGGGGATAGATTTGATTTATTGGGACCTGTGATAGAAGACCCCGTTATGTTGCCAATACCGTCGGTTGACCGGACGCGAGACGGCATCCAAGGAGAAGTGATCTACATTGACCGCTTCGGAAACCTTACCTCAAATATCGAGGCCCGGCTGCTGTCTCGACCCGTGGATACTGTGCATGTGGGTGAAAGGAAGATTGAGGGCGTCAAGCGATTTTTTTCCGAAGTTCCCGAAGGGTCTCCTCTAGCGTTAATCAACAGTTTCGGGT
>DATJPW010000386.1:0-3541 GCA_035506215.1 Desulfomonilaceae bacterium | reverse complement strand
ACGGAGGCACGGAGAACACGAAGGGCCACGGAGAAAAGATCTTTTGGATGAAAAGCGAATGTTGAATCGTGAATACATATAACGTGTAGTAGTCAAGATATGATCTGACATTTTTCATTTAGGCTGCTGTGGCGGCGTCAGTTTGGTGTTGCTCTGTGAGCATTTTGCTCTTTGCCATCTCCAGCGATTCGGTAAACGTCTGCATCGGTGTTCTCCCACAGCACATTTTGCCCGAGTGTGGCCGCTCGGTGTTATAGGTGCTTATCCAGGCGTCCAGATCAGCCTGCAGCTGATCCAGCGAGGTGAAAATCTTCTTGCGGAAGGCCGTCTGGTAGAACTCCTGCTGGATCGTTTTGTGGAAGCGCTCGCAGATCCCGTTGGTCTGCGGGTGGCGCGCCTTGGTGCGCGTGTGGTCGATGTCCTCTAGGGCCAAATACAGCTGGTATTCGTGCGTCTCGGGCGCCCCGCAGTACTCGGTGCCCCGGTCGGTCAAGACGCGCAAGAGCGGGATCCCGTGCTCCTCGAAGAACGGCACCACGCGGTCGTTGAGCATCTCGGCAGCCACCAGAGCGTTCTTGCGGTCGTAGAGCTTGGCAAAGGCCACCTTGGAGTAGGTGTCGAGGAAGGTCTGCTGGTAGATCCTCCCCACGCCCTTGATCGTGCCCACGTAGTAGGTGTCTTGCGCCCCGAGATAGCCCGGATGCTCGGTCTCGATCTCACCGTGGGCCTCCTTCTCCTCGCGCTTGCGCTCCATGGCCTTGAGCTGGTCCTCGGTGAGGATCAAGTTCTCCTTTGCCATCTTGGCTTCTAAGGCGGAGAGGCGCTTGCTGAACTTCTCCAGGCCGTTGCGAAGCCAGATATTGCGCACGGTGGCCGGAGAGACGCTCAACGCTCGCTTTTGCATCTCATTGGCGACGCGGACCTGCCCATAGGCCGGTTGCTCGAGAGCAAAGGCCAGGACGGCTTTCTCGATCTCAGGGTCCACCCGGTTCTTCAGGTTCGGCTTCTTGCGGGAGATCTCCTGGAGGGCCTGCTCACCCCCGGTGTCATAGAGCTCTTTGAAGCGATAGAAACTGTCTCGGGAATAGCCAAAGATCTTGCAAGCTTCCGAGACGCTCCCTAAGGTCTGGGCAAGGGTCAGAAGCCCAACCTTGTTCTTGATGATCTTTTGTGCTTGCGTCATCTGACACATCTCCTTGATTAAGGATGGTAATAATGTGTCAGATCAAATCCTAACTAATGCATTTTACGCATCTGCTCTTTCCATACCTGAATCTTTTCTCTGTGTCCTCCGCGTCTCTGTGTTCGTCTTTCTCCTGGCCCTTATAACCCTCTGATGGCCTCCACGCTGGACTCGTATTGACTTTTTGGATATAATTCCCGTAATTTGTCCTCGTTCGAAATGCGGAAGTGGCGAAATTGGCAGACGCACCATCTTGAGGGGGTGGCGCCCAAAAGGCATGCGGGTTCAAGTCCCGCCTTCCGCACAACGCGTTTCTCAGCGTTGCCCTGAGCGACCCCGAGCGAGTGGCGCCGTAGGCGCCACGAGTCGAGGGGGAGTCTCCGACGGAGGCGGATGCGCCTTCGGCGCAGAAGGGCCTGCTGAATCTCGGCCAAACCTCTTAAAACCCCTTGTAAATCAAGGGGTTTTTTGTTGCCACTCGTTTTATATGTGCCCTTCTTGGTACCCGCGTGCAATCCTCACAGCGCGTTTTCTATTCCTCTCTGTTGATCGTCACGATTCCCACCCGTTTTATTACCTCTGCACATACGCGCACACTTTTGGCTCCACTCGGATAAATCCACGCAAGCTATCGATTGTCTTATGTGCGGTAGACGTGAATTGACTTTTCATCCAGGTCGTACCTTCCCGGGACCCCGCCATAATTTGACTCTGCCGTCCCATTATCATACTTTGTTACGCGAATTCACTCCGGGCTCCGATTCAATCTCCAGTTCCAAAAGACACCCTTGCGATTTACTCGATCTTAATCAGGCAACAGTGCATCAGGCGGGGAATGAAGCCCATGTTACCATTGACTTTCGCATCCCTTCCAACTTCAAGAATTCAGGGTCAATACGAAAATCCGGGAATATGACCAATCCCAGCCAAAATATGGATAAGCTTCGCAGGGCGAGCCTCCTCATGTGCCTGGCCTTGCTTTCGCTTCTCTTTGCCTCCTGCATTGACCACCAGGTTCTTATGAACCCCCCATCCCTGGCAGATAACACTCCCCTGATAACGACAGGGTTCTATACGGTTCATCCAATCATTGATGGCACCCCGTCTGAGAAAACAGGCTCTCAATTTTTCGGGGATATCGTCTATCTCTACAAGGACGAATTCTTTGTGGATGGCGCCTATTTTACTGGTATCAAAGGGTCATTCCTTCCGCATCATTACATCAAGACCAAGCTGGTCCATTCCCGGAATGTGTACTACTGGGAGGATGGTCACGATGAGGACGTAACAGGGGAAATTCAGTTTTCCAGCATCTCGCCAGACAGACTCGTCGCTGCTGTTACGGATGATAAGAAGAGAAAGGAAGAGGTCGAGTTCCGATTCTTTGGCCATCAAATGGCGGGGGACACCCTGCCCGTGATCCCGATCGCGCACCGGGGCATCTGCTATCAACCTCCCAATAATTACGACGGCATCTTCCCCGCGAATACCATGCCCGGTTTCGAAGCCGCTCTGTCTTCCGGCTATAAGGGATTTGAATTTGACGTACGAGTAACAGAGGATAAGAAATTTGTGGTCAGCCACGATGAAGACCTGAGTGCAGCCACGACATCACACGGGTTTGTAAAGGATAAAACTCTCTCCGCACTGAAGAGCACGGTCGTTATCAAGAGCGCATTCGTGCCGGAGAACAAGTCTACGGCGCATGAAGCCTATATCGCGGCACCCATGAATTCACTGAAGGAAGTTCTGAACCGGTTCATCGATGATCCCCGGTTGCAGACAATGGTGGTTGACGTTAAGCCTGATATCGATGAGAATCTCCGGGCAGCGGCCACCCCTGACTTCACTGGTCTCACAGAAGCAGAGCAAAAGAAGATCCTGTTTCTTGTGCGCAATGAGAACGCTGCAGGAATCTTCCGGGGGCTTTGTCCGCATTCGGATATCGCGCTGGAAGGTTCGATCGGACCGGAGCCCGTGAAGGAACTGGAGAAATTTTACCCGGAGGCGGTTGACCAATCTCGTAGGTCTCACAACGCGATATCATTTGGAGCGAATATTGTTCTCACCGCCAAATCTTTTGAAAGCAGCAGCGAGACTATCGGCCGGGCAATGGAGTTGTCCCGGCAGTATCAGTATAAAATCCTTCTCTGGACGTTTGCCATGGAGTGGAGGTTGGACTTCTTGCGTGAGCGTGGGTTCTTCCCGGACTTCATCCTGTTGGATATCCCGTATTATCAGTACGCTCTTCAGCAGATGCGGTATGCGAAATCGAAGCAGTGGGATTTTTCTGGAAACGAAAATTCTACCGCCAAGTATAGCAATCCCATCTATAAAAGGGCGTACAACACCCTGATT
>DATJPW010000385.1:0-3651 GCA_035506215.1 Desulfomonilaceae bacterium | reverse complement strand
TCGGACACCCCGAAGAGTTTTATATGGTCGCGAGGACTTCTCTCGTTTCAGATCGAATATGTGGCCTTAAATTTCTCTCACCCCATAAGCAGCCATAATTATTTTGACAAAGACAGTTTTTTCCTCTATCCGTGAAATACTCCCTGAAAAGTTATTTTTTCTAATTTCAATCGGCACTTCGGTACTAGAAGCGTTTTGTGTTGGTAATTAGGAGGATATGGTTATGAGGAGAGTTGGTGGGATATGGTTTGTCGTTATTATTCTGCTGGTCCCGGCCGTGGTATCCGCTCAAAACCTGTTGGGCTTGGGGCTACCCGGCCTGACGTCGTTTGGCAGCTCATGCTCGCCCGGCGACAAAGCTCCGTACTCGGTCGCCGGTCAGATAGGCTACTTGGGCTACAATCACGCGTTGGTCTTCGAAAGGAGTGCTGACGGCATCGTCCTTGGCGGCATACCCAACATTAGATTTACATACCCTGTTGAAGGACTCTGGTTGGGCGCATCTGTCGGGGGAGGACGACAGTGGGGCCCATTCGTAGCCTGCGACCCTGGCGATCCGTTTTGCCTCGTGCTGGGAGGATCGTGGCTTTTTGCGAACAACAAACAAGCTAGCGAGTTTCTACCAGCAGATGGCAGCTCCAGAACATGGGGTCCAAGGATTCAATGGGGCACTCTTTACGCGTCCCTCTCCTGTCCAGCGGTATGGAATTTTTCAGTGATCGGAGGGTTCAGATACGACTCATTCTTAACGAAGTTCGCAGGACCAGTAGCGACTGCGGACTTTTCTAGTAGTGACCCCACGGAAGAAGCGCAACTCAGTCTGACAAGCTACATTCCGTACGTTGGTGCTGTGGCCGAATGTGGTTGCATAAAACTAGGAGTTATTGGCTTCCCTTGGGTGCCGGGTACGATCGATTACTCCGAGACCATCGCCGGCGGTACTGTTCGCTACAAAGCGGTGGGAAATTATCGCAGTGGCCAGTTCCTGGAGGCGTCTGCCGCGTGGGGCACGCGGATGGGGGCCGTGCAGGTATCTGCGTTTGCCACGTACACCCTCCTCCAAGCTGTTGCGAACTCTGACTTTAGTCGGACCCCTATCGGCGGTGTCGCTGCGACCGCACCGCACACCCTGAGCTTTAACAGGCAAAACTGGATATTCGGAGGGAACTTAGCAATCGACTTTAACCTGCCATTTTAAGGTGTCTCAACGCTTAACAAGATCGTTGCCGGGTCAATGAAGTGACTCCCGTGACGATATGGCGAAACACCAACTCGTTTCTGACCCATTCTTCCTACAACATACCCCCAACCACCCAATGGTTGGGGTTTTTTTCAGGCGAAATTTGGCAATAGTTGCTTAGACTAAGTGGTTAAGAATGAAGGGGATTTTCGGGTCAGTTTTCTCGCGTTAGTCGGTTACGTGTTGCAGAAATTTCCTAATGATTTTTGTGGCCATTTTCTGTCACTGTAGGAGAAAAATCGTGCTTTTGGGGGTCATTTTTGCAATGTGGTCCAGGTTAAGTGCTTGATGTTGTTAGTTGCCCTACCCTGTTTCAGCGCCTGAAAATCCTTGTGTCGGAGGTCCGAT
The DNA here is from genome assembly GCA_035506215.1 of Desulfomonilaceae bacterium. Lineage (GTDB taxonomy): Bacteria > Desulfobacterota > Desulfomonilia > Desulfomonilales > Desulfomonilaceae > DATJPW01. The sequence continues at coordinate 2,063 of DATJPW010000385.1, read as the reverse complement.
TCCGCCTCTCGGCATCACGAAAGCTGCATGATCCCGGTTGATTGCCAACGGCAACGAGCCGGGATTTCTTTTTTCACCCTCAGTGCTGATATGATGAATAACTTGCAGTGTTCGCTGGAAGGTTTGGGGAATTTGTTTCCGAGAGAATGTACATGCCGACGAACCCTTGGTGTGGGCCCGGCGGAGGCGGAACAGCCTAACAGGTTCAGCAGTACGTGTAGCAGCAGCCTTTTCTTTTGAAAATCACGAAAGATAATTAAATCAAAGGGGGAACCGATGAAAGCGATCCGAGTTCATAAGTTCGGAAGCCCGGAAGTCATGAGGCTGGAAGAAGTCCCTGAGCTTCAATCCGGTCCGGGAGAGGTGATCGTCAGCATAAAGGCCATCGGCGTTAACCCGGTGGATACCTATATTCGATCCGGAATGTATGCCGCAAAGCCGCCCCTGCCTTACACTCCGGGAACAGATGCAGCCGGTATTGTGGAATTCGTCGGTCAGGGTGTGAGAAAGGTAGCTGCCGGAGCGAGAGTTTACATAGCCGCGGCAGGAGTGAGGGGGACCCTCTCCGGGACGACTAGCGGTGCATACGCGGAAAAGATGCTGTGCAAGGAATTCCAGGTACACCCTCTATCTGCAAACGCGACGTTCCAACAGGGCGCAGCCATTGGCGTTCCGGCAGGCATTGCCTATCGGGCGCTCTTCCAAAAAGCCGGGGCTGTGCCGGGAGAGAGCGTGCTTGTTCATGGCGCGAGCGGTGGAGTGGGCACTGTGGCCGTGCAGTTGGCAAGGGCGGCCGGAATGGTGGTGATCGGGACCGCAGGCACGCAAGAAGGCCTTGATCTGGCGCTCAAACTAGGCGCTCATCATGTAGTGGACCATCATTCCGAAAACCATATTGAACAAATACTTCAGTTCACCGAAGGACGAGGCGTCGATGTTGTCCTGGAGATGCTTTCGAATGTGAATCTGGACAACGACCTGAAGATATTGGCACAGGAGGGGCGCGTGGTGGTCATCGGCAGCAGAGGGCGTGTGGAGATCGACCCGCGGGATGCGATGGGCAAAGAGGCGACCATTTTGGGAACAATGCTCTTTAACGCGTCTGAGAAGGACTACAGGAGCATTCATGCGGCGCTCGTTGCTGCTCTTGAGAGCGGCACGTTGCGGCCGGTCATTGGCCGTGAACTGCCGTTGTCCGATGCGCCGCGAAGCCACGAAGCGGTCATGGAGCCCGGGGTACACGGAAAAATCATTTTGGTCCCTTAGGTTATCCAGTATTGTGAAATTCCGGAGAGACAAAGACTGTGGTCGAGAAGGGGCAGTTCACCTGTTCACGTAGTCTTCTTCCTTTGCTGCGCGTCTCGCATAAGAATGACTCATATGTCACAAATCCGAGATGTTAATCGACGATAACGCAGCCCCTCGCGGCTGGCCGTGAGGCTACCCAACCCTTAATTCGCCATCCCGCTATCTAAGAAGGCCTTCGATATTGAACTGTCAGAAAGCGAGGTCCGCATATAAAGTTCCATTTCGTCAAGGACGCCGCCATCAATCAGTTTCCGAAAGACTCTCTGAAGCTGGTTCGAAGAGAGAACATATTTTTCCATAAGTTGCCGATCGCCCATGCCCTCTCGAAGGTCCTTCACAAAGGATTTCGCTCTGATTTTGCGTTTAGGAACAGTCACACGATTACCTCACAACAGAGTTTTGCAAGGCCGATAAGCCCTTGGAGCCTTCACAAATCTTGATCAGAAAGTACAGATTATTTCCAAGGGCTTTCTTGATCTGCCTGCTCAGAGATCGACATTTCAGCATCAGGTTTCACCTTTTCCGGCGAGTTCATGAAGAGCATCTAAGAGTTTTGGCACATCAATAGGTTTGATCAGTATTCGATCCACACCCGCGGACCTCATCTTCGCAATCTCTCTGACTTGGTCTCCCCAGCCGGTAAGCAACGCAAAGGGGGTCTTCACCACTCCTTTCTCACGGCACCACTCTGAGATACGCTTGCCAACTTCCCATCCCGTCATGCCGGGCATACCAAGGTCACAAATCACAACGTC
>DATJPW010000384.1:0-3865 GCA_035506215.1 Desulfomonilaceae bacterium | reverse complement strand
AAAAGAACTCCAGATCCTCCTCGCAGTCGGCGAGGATCACCCCTACCAGATGTTTCACAAATTCTTCAGCCAGTCCAAGATCATCCTGCAAATCACAAAAAGCCATTTCCGGCTCGACCATCCAAAATTCCGCCAGGTGCCTGCTGGTGTTTGAGTTTTCCGATCGAAACGTAGGACCGAAGGTATAGACTTTGCCGAGTGCCAGGGCGTAAATCTCTGCTTGGAGCTGACCGCTAACGGTCAAAAAAGCCGGCCTATTAAAAAAATCGCTTTCAAAAACGTTGCCAGACTGGGTCGAAAACAGGCTTTCAGGCCCGAGCGTCGTCACGCGAAAGACTTCACCGGCCCCTTCACAATCACTGGAGGTGATGATTGGGGTATTGATGTAACAGAATCCCCTCTCCTGGAAGAATTGGTGAATTGCATAGCTTAACCGATTGCGAATTCGAGTCACTGCTCCTATAGTGTTGGAGCGCGGCCGCAGATGAGCAATCTGTCTCAGGAATTCAAGGGAATGCCGCTTTTTTTGCAGAGGATAAACGAGCGGGTCCGACCCCCCATAAATCACGATCCTGTCCGCCCGTATCTCAATGGGTTGTCCCTTGCCGGGAGAAGGCATTACCGTGCCTTCCACCAGAAGGCTGCTGCCGGTAGTAATGTCCGCGAGGAGGTCCTGATAATCTTTATGGTTATGCTCGGCAATGATTTGCAGACTCTTCAAACATGATCCGTCATTGAGTTCAATGAAACTGATCCCAGCCTTGGAGTCCCTTCTGGTTCTCACCCAGCCGTGCACAAGGGCGATTTTGCCGATATGTGCCTCGCTTTGGGCAAAAAGTTCTGCGATGCGGGTTGCTTTTTCTATCATGATGGTTGTGATCCTCTCTTGGCTATTCTTGATTTTATCAATATTATCTTACCACGTTTTTATTGCGGCCGTCAGAAGTCAGTGGCCGGAAGTCGGCAATTAGCTGCTCGACAGTGGCCTTTTTGTTCCGACATCCGATATCGGCCGTCCGTTAGAGAGGAGATCTGCTCATTGGAGCTGTCGAGAGCGGCATATAATCTTGTTTTGAATTTTCTGGAACCCTTGGCATTTCGTTTCCTTTCCACCAAATTAGAGGAAAACCCTCTGTTTTGGCAAGGGAGACTGGGACGTTACACCATCGAATCCTCGCATGGGGGCACTCCCCGGATCTGGTTGCATGCCGCCTCTGTTGGTGAGGTAACAGGAGCCCTCCCGATCGTTCGCGATTTACGGGAGCGCTTGCCCGGCGCCGGAATCTACCTGACGGTGACCACGCTCCAGGGATTTCTTTTCGCCGGCAAAAACCTTTCGCAATGGGCTCAAATTCTGCCCTTTCCCATCGACTTTCCCGGTGCCCTGAAACGGGCATTCGATCTACTGCAACCCGACCTTTATGTGGCCCTGGAGGCGGAATTCTGGCCCAATCTATTCGGTTTTCTGGACCGTCGCCGGACGCCTGCTGTTCTCCTCAATGGGCAACTCTCACGCCGCTCCGCTAAATGGTATGGTCTCCTTGAGTCACTTTTCCGACCGATCTTTAAGCAGTTTGTTTGGCTGGCAATGCATTCCGAGGAAGATCGCCGGAACGTCCTGCTTCTCGGGGCTTCTGCTGAGCGCACCTGCGTTCTGGGAAGTTCCAAATACGATGCACTCCTCTTGCGCAAAGATCCGGAAAAAGCGCGTGAATGGCGCCAGACATTAAGTCTTCCCGTCGAAACTCCGGTGCTCGTTGGCGGGAGTTTACGGCATTTGGAATGCATCAAGCTCCTGGAGGTCTTCCATGCTCTGATGAATGTCGACTCCAGACTGGTTGGGATATTCGCCCCCAGGCACATGGCTGAGATACCCGGCATGGCCAGGTGGCTTGACAACCAAAGAATTGCCTTTCAGTTTCTTTCAAGGATCGAAACCGCAAAAGAAGAAAGGGCCTCATCCGTAATCCTGGTAGACTGCATTGGTAGCCTATTTGATCTCTATGCGCTTGGCGACCTTGTTTTCTGTGGTGGCACCTTGGAACCCTTTGGCGGGCATAACATCGTGGAACCGGCGGCCTGGGGAAAACCCGTTTTCTATGGCCCTTTCCTGCAAAGGGTCTCTGACGAACATAGCATCTTACAAGCCTTTCAAGGAAGTTTCATGGTGCAGGATTCACTTGATCTCCTGCAACAGTGGTGCTACTGGATTCATCATCTGCCCGAGTTGCGGCAGTATGGTGAAAACGCCCAAGCGGCGCTTTCGAAACTGGGAGGAGTTTCCGCAAGACAAGTCGAACTTATCTTGAATGCTCTTGACGGACCAACTTCTCTTGGTGCAAAAGTGGATGACGGTAATTATCATAGATAGTAGCCCTTAGTTTAACAAAGGAAGGAACTAAAGTGGCAAGAGAGTATCGACCCAACGCGAGGGAGTCTGCGGTCATTTCAAGACTGGACCATGAGAAGGAATCCCAGCGATTTCATGCCATGAATCTTCTGCGCGATAACCAGGACGCTCTGAGTGATAAAATCGCCACGAAGCTGATTGAAGAGAGATTGGTGGACACAACGAGCAAAGACGATTTGGAGAGCCAGATTCATTTCGCCTTACAAACTCTTTTGACAGCCGAAGAGTTCGACATCCAGTTCCATATCGCCAACGTCCGCACCCTGGTGCCACGACCGCATTTCGTCAGTCTTTTTGTGACTGCGTACATCATTGAAAAACTAATCGATCACAAGTGCATCCTGGAGATCTATGGAACGGACGAGGACATATACCACTGCGTCAACAGGCAGGTCTCCAAAGTGATCCCGCTCTGAGACCAGGGAACTCTCCAAGAATAAAGCACCATCTTTTGCCACTAAGAATTCAATGGATGAGAAGAGACTCCTTCAGGTTCTTTGTGCCTTTCGTGGTTTGAAAAAGATCAAAACCGGAATGACGAGACTATTGTGGAGTTTTGCAGAGACCTGAACAATTCTCAAGCCCCCTTGGCCGGCCTCCTGGTACTGTCACGGCGCGCCTGGCCCGCCAGGTCTTTCAATTGCATAAGATCCTGATAGGAAAAGTCAGGCCGCCTACAGGCGAAGAATGTGTTGTTGTGGTAAAGAGGCTCGGCGGCAATGTCGAATTGACTTAGTTCTATGGCATCCGGCCACATTTGTGTCCCTGGAATGGGAGAGTATTCCGCAATGTAAGGGTGAGCTCCGGTCTCTTTAACCACGTGAATCGCCTCGGCAACTTCCTTGGGGGATTGTCCGGGGAGGCCGCAGAGAAGATAGACACCAACCTGATCCGATGAGAAACCAGCTGCAAAGAGACGGTCAACCGTTAAGATAAACATTTCCGTTTTGACTTTTCCGCCCCAATCCCGCTGTTTTTCAGACCGTGTTGTCTCGAGTCCCAAACGCAAGGTGGTGAAACCACTTTCATAGAGGAGTTGACACCAATTCGGCGTTAAGGCACATATATGGATGGCATTCGGGGTGTGGAATCGAAGCTCTGGCAGTTCTTCACGGATTCTCCTCAAGGCTGGCTCTAGACCGCTTTCCGCCTGGATCAGCAGCGCATCGTCATAAAAGGCAAAATCGACCACGCCGCATTCTCGATGCCAATTGGAGATTTCTTCATAGATTGCCTTCGCGGGGCGTTTTTGCCATGTTGGCTGCAGGATTCCCGAGGCGCAGTAAGGGCACTTGAATATACAACCCCGGCCGGTCAGCAATGGGATGTAGGTAGGGTGCGAAAGAAGATCGAACGCCGGAGACGGAGATAGCTCGAAACGCGACCACTGTGGCCTATTGCTCAGGGAGAATCCTGTTGACGCTGCGATTTTGTCAGGCAGCTTTTCGTGGGGGA
>DATJPW010000383.1:0-4176 GCA_035506215.1 Desulfomonilaceae bacterium | reverse complement strand
GCCAGACTGTCCGCGACTTCCCATGTCTGAGGTCTTATGCCAGCCAATTTGAATTCAATGGGATGCTAGTTCCCGCATCTCGTTATGAACGCATTGACTCCATCTAGGTACTTCTGCGTCAAGAGTCTCGTATTATCATCGAGGATCTCTGCATGCCTCTTGGCATTGCGATGAATGCCTATTGTCCTCATTCGTATGTCAGAGGGCTTACCAGCATCACCAACCAACTCGGCGATGCGCCCTTCCGCCAGTAACCGTGTTAGCTGCATCGGGAACAGTCTGTCCTGAGCAGTGACAAATCCCTTAGCCATCATGGCGTCCGGGAGAGTCTCCGCATGAACGTACGCCATCCCTTTCTCATCGCGCACGACAGTGACAGGTCTGCTCAAACCGGGCAGGATTATCGTTCCTTCCCTTTGAAAGTCGTTGAGCGACGGCAACGCAAACAGAAGTCCCGCTGCAGCTACGATGCATACCGCGGCAAGGATCCAAGATATGGCACGGCCCACTCTTCTTTTCATAACTGCTCCTATCGCCGTTTAGCCCTAACTTATGCGGCGCTCATCCCATTTCAAAAGTCATTGGCTCAGAGACCGGTGATGAGATAGTTCCCTGACCTCCAGAAACCTCCGTCACGTCACAGAAGACCCACGACGCCAAACCGTGGTCTATGTTAACACAAGGCTCGTTTTGACTTTGGGTGCGCGCCACTCTTCCGCTCGGCCTACCCCGATTTACGTACCACTTGCTAGGTTAGAGGTATAGTAAGTTTGCATGAAGCACCGTCCGATATCAGGAAACTTTCCTTCTCAAGCCAGAGCATCCATCGCGCGCGTGGCTTAAATTTCAGGACTTGTCGTCTTAGTGCAGAAATCTCGAATAGGGTGTTTTCAATTCGTCGCTGGGACATGTCTTCTCGGCAATAGACTGACCTTTCTTTTCAGCTGAGCTGCAACTCTAATCGAACTCAGAATCTGGACCAGTTTTCGTGGTAGGTCGAACTTGCGCAGGTACCTGGAGTTACCCCGATGGTTGCCCTGGCGCCCGCGAAGTTGTTGTCCGTCCCAGGTGAATCTCCGACGGCCCGCGCGACGAGTCTACTAAACTCGTCAATAATGTACTAAAATTAAGTGATTTGCTTAGATTTCTAAATTGAGAATTTTCCGGTGAGTCATTTCGACTCGCGCAGACCAGCACTTCTCGATTTCCTCACACAAGCCCAGAGGGCCATCAATCTGTTAATATTAACGTTTTTAGTCATTTTGTCCCAAACCAAATGCGATGGCACTGGAAATGCAAATCGAGCATAACTAGGGGTAACAGAACCTGTCGCATCATAGGGGTATTTGGACAACTTCGGATTAATTGTAACGGCAAGTTCAGGCCACCAAGAGGGACTCCAGATGAACGACAGTCAGAAAACCAAACAGCAACTCATTGATGAATTGAAGGAACTTCGCCGGAGGGTCTCTATACTGCAGGCGCCGGAAGAGGAGATGCGAAAGATTCAAGACAGGTTGGAGCTTGCATTGAAAGGAGCAGATCTTGGTCTGTGGGACTACAACCTTAAGACCGGGGAGGCCTTTATCAATGAGCGCCGGTCGGAGATGGTCGGATATTCTGCCGATGAACTGGGACCTCATGTAAGTTCATGGGGGAAACTCATTCATCCTGATGACATAGGGCAAGTAACGAATGCTTTCAACGCCCACGTGGAAGGTCGCACGCCCTTGTACGAGTCTGAACACCGGCTCCGACACAAATCGGGTGAGTACCAATGGATTCTCGCGCGGGGCAAAGTTGTGGAATGGGATGACCAGGGCTATCCAGTACGAATAGTGGGAACCACTCTTAATATCACAGATCGAAAACGGGCTGAAGAAGAACTGCAATCAGCCCGCAATGAACTTGAGCGCGTGGTGGAGGAGCGGACTGCAGAACTGAGAGAGACAAACGAACAACTCCGAGACCAGATCGCTGAGAGTAAAAACGCGAAAGAAGCGCTCCGGAAGAATGAAGAACAGTACCGGGCCGTTTTTGATAATGCAGGCATGGGGATCGACTTGCTTGACAGAGACGGAAGAATTGTAAAGGTTAACAAGGCATTATCGAATATGCTCGGCTATGCTGAGGACGAACTACGACAGCTCACCTTTCTGGATATCACCCATCCTGAGGATAGAGAGACCTCCCAGCGGAACCTGGAACTCCTCATGGCAGGAGAGATTGGTTCGTACAGACTTGAGAAACGATATGTGAAAAAAGATGGTAGCGTCGTTTGGGCTGACCTATGGACCACCACCATTCGAGACGAAAACGGAGAGTGCAAGGGGATGGTGGCGGTCATTGATGACATCACCCGGCGTAAGCGAGCGGAGGCAGCGCTGAGAGCGAGTGAAAAGCAATACCGAGATCTGGTGGAAAACGCGAACGACATTGTATATCGTGCCGACACAAAAGGCTTTTTTGAACTTTTCAACTCGGTGGGTTTGCGGATCACCGGCTTTTCGCAGGAGGAAATCACTCATAAGCATTATCTCGACTTAATTCACCCGGATTACAAAAACCGAGTTGAGAGGTTTTACGGACTGCAATTCGTCAAGCGAATTCCTGACACATATAATGAAGTGCCTATCATTACCAAGAAAGGGGAGACGGTTTGGATAGGGCAAAATGTGCAGCTAGTAATGGAGGGTGACGCCATAGTCGGATTTCAGTCTATCGCGAGAGACATCTCTGACCGCAAGAAGGCTGAAGAGGAGCTGCGTAAATCAGAAACCTTGCTGAACAGCATTATCGAGCAAAGCCCTTTCTCGATGTTTATTTGCGACACTGAGGGAACCCTCATAAAAATAAACCCGGCGTGTAAGAAGTGGGTCAGAGTAACGGATGAGGATGTGGTCGGCAAATACAACTTGCTAAAGGACGAAGCCATAGACGCTCAAGGTTTCACGCCTATGGTGCGCCGAGTCTTCGAAAACGGAGAGCAGGCCAGTTTCGAGTTGGAGTGGGATAGCACGGTCGTAAAACACTTGAGGCACAAAGATGCCTTCAAACTCATCCTATCTGTCACTATTTTCCCTGTAAAGGATGCTGAGGGAAGAATCACCAATGCAGTATGCCAGCACATAGACATTACCGAGCGTAAACGCGCAGAAGAAGCATTGCGGGAATCGGAAGAAAAATATCGGATTCTCGTGGAGAGAGCTCACGAGGGAATCCTTGTCACTCAGGATGCCCTGATCAAGTTCCTGAACCCCAAGATAGAGGAAATAACGGGCTATAGTCAGGAAGAATTGCTCTTCAAGCACTTCGCAGTGTTCATGCACCCTGAGGACAGAGAGATGGTTTTTGAATCCCACTTCCGGAGGTTGAGAGGAGAGGATTTCCCCAGCCGTTATGCATTCAGAATATTGACCAAGGACGGCGACGTGAAGTGGGTTGAAACAGGCCAAGCACGTATCCGGTGGGAGGGAAGGCCGGCAGCCCAGACGCTCATCACCGATATCACTGAACGTAAGCAGATGGAAGAAGCCCTTAAAGAAAGTGAAGAATGGTACCGATCCCTCGTAGAGAATAGCTTTGACGGCATTTTCGTACAAAAAGATTATAAAATCATATTTGCTAATTCGCATCTTCACAACATGCTGGGATATTCGGAAGGAGAACTGGAAGGCCTTGATCACTGGTTGATCTACCACCCGGATTACCAAGAAATCATACGCGAAAGAGCCAGAGCCCGAATGCGGGGAGATAAAGTCATCACAGAGTACGAGGTGAAGCTGCTGCGAAAAGACGGTTCCTCTCTGGACGGAGAAGTCAGTGCGAGGGCAGTGACAGTCAAAGGGGGGCCTGGGGTTCAGGTATGGGTGAGGGACCTTTCCAAACGAAAGCGACTGGAGGAAGTCCAGAGGCGTTTGTCAACGGCCATTGAACAGGCTGGGGAGGCTATAGTCATCACTGATCGCCGAGGCATTGTCGAGTATGTTAACCCCGCGCATGAACGGAGGACGGGCTATACCCGAGAGGAAGTTGTCGGTTCGCTCCCGCCCCTTTTCAAAGAACATGAGCTGGACCCCGAATTCAGGCAGACGTTGGCCGATTCGATAGCTAGAGGTGCAGTCTGGTCGGGTCGCCTGAACGGACGAAGAAAAGACGGCGCCTTTTATGAGACGG
>DATJPW010000382.1:0-15265 GCA_035506215.1 Desulfomonilaceae bacterium | reverse complement strand
TCTGGAAGATATGGTGCTTTTCCCAATAAGTACCAGGGAATCGCACGGGATGGAAGATATGAGGCTGGTCCGGTTCGAAGAGGAAGACGGGACAGTAAGGTATTACGGAACATACACCGCGTACAACGGCCGGGACATTGTGCCGCAGGTTCTGGAAGTTTCACCAGAAGAGTATGCCATGGTGCGTATTATGTGGGGCAAATTCGCCAAAAACAAAGGGATGGCCTTTTTCCCAAAGCGAATCGACGGCCAGTATGCGCTAATCGGACGAATCGACAACGAAAATCTATTTCTCCTGAAATCCGATTCAATACATGCCTGGGACAATGCGAAACGGATAATTGACCCAAAATACGACTGGGAATTCGTACAGATGGGAAACTGCGGCTCCCCGCTGTTGACGGAAGAAGGATGGCTGCTGCTTACTCACGGCGTTGGGCCGATGAGGAAATACTGCATAGGAGCTGTCCTTCTGGATTTGAACGACCCTTCAAAAGTAGTGGCCCGATTAAAAAAACCTCTTATGAGTCCTATCGAGGAAGAACGCAGCGGCTACGTACCCAACGTGGTATATTCCTGCGGAGGGCTTATTCATCGTGATATGTTGGTCATACCATACGGAATCAGCGATATGGCCTCCGGCTTTGCAATTGTCAGCCTGCAGGAATTAATGAGCCAACTGAAATAGCTTTATGGCCAGACACCCGCATAGGGGGCAGCATGAACATTTTCGATTCGATCCAACCCGTGAGAAGGTTGTTGAGGGCGCTGGGTGAGGGAATTTCCGAAAAGACCTATGGGAGTGTCAGGGGTTTTGATAGGGAATCGCAATCACTCTTTACGCTATTCTGCTGGACACTGATCTTAGGCGCTCTGTTGCTTATGATCTCAGGTTGCGGCAGGTACAAAGAGCGAATTGAGAGCGCCAAGCAGCAAATTGAAAAACTAAACGCCGAGGTCAAGAGATTGACTGGGGAGACTGCCCGTTTGAACCAGGAGAAAAATGGACTGAGTCATGACTTGAGGACTCTTTCAGAAAAAAATACCGCAATGCAGCAAGAATTGAATGACCTGAATAAAGCTAAAGCGAAGCTTTCCGCCGAAGACACGCAGATTAGGCAGAAAAATACCTTAGCCGAGGAAGAAATCGCTTCTCTAAAAAGAGAAAAGTCCCAGCTGACCCAGGAGGTCGATCAACTCAAGAAACTGGTGGCCGAAAGGGCCTCGCCGCCCAAGTTACCTCCTACTACGCCAGCCGAAGTTGATCCAAGCAGTGCAAAGCAATCAGAGAAACTCAGTCCATGTGATGCGGTGATTGCCTTTATGAAGGCAAGCGAAGAAATCATTACGCGACAAAGGAGAGAGGAACGTGCCAAATTACTTGAAGAAGTGAAGCAGCAGTATGCCGAGAAAATGAAAGGCGCACCTGAGAAGGCGACAAAGGCAGCGGAAAATTGGGTGAAAGAGTGGGTGAAACTGTGGGATGAATCGACTGACGACGGAGTATTCCGTCTCATTCAACTAAAGAACATTGTACTGAAAGCCTGCGGAAAATCACCGGATGAAGCAGGTTTCAAGTAACATTGGCTGATCTTACGCTGGGCTGTTGAGATCCACGTAGTGTCCAACTCCTTCCGTAAGTTCCAAATCTATGGTTAATAAGGTTCAGACATGCCGCTTCAGCGATGTCGCTGCCAATGGGCAAAAGCCACTGCTACGGCACAGGAAGCCAGGCGGCTTTCGGCCGAATCCGCCCGGCTGGTCAGAATCATGGGAACCCGCGTCCCCAGAACAATGCCCCCCCAGTCGGCCTTGGCCAGGTAAACAAGCTGCTTGACCAGCATGTTGCCGGCCTCCAGGTCCGGCACCAGAAGGATGTCCGCCTCACCGGCTACCGGCGAACCGATACTTTTGATCAAAGCGGCCTCTTTGCTGATCGCATTGTCAAAAGCCAAAGGGCCGTCGATGATGGCCCCTTGAATTTGTCCGCGATCTGCCATCTTACATAACGCCGCTGCATCTATGGTTCCGGGAATCTTTGGGTTGACTGTTTCCATAGCCGACAGAATAGCCACCTTGGGTTGCGGAATGTTCAAAGCGTGGGCCAATTGAATTACATTCTTGAGGATATCTACCTTTTCTTCCAGCGTGGGATAGATGTTGATGGCCGCATCGGTGAGGAACAACGGCCGCGAATAGGTGGGAAGATCCATGGCAGAAACATGGCTGATCCGGCGTTCGGTGCGCAGCCCTGTGGCCGAGGGGACTACCGCACCCATCAGCTCGTCCGTGTGAAGGCTGCCCTTCATGAGCGCTTCGGCCTCTCCTGATCGACACAATGCCACGGCTTTTGCCGCTGAATCATGACTGTGAAGTGCGTCCACCAAACGATACGGACTGATGTCCAGATTCAGGCTCTCGGCCAGGGGCCTGATTTTAGTTTCGGGCCCCACCAGGATCGGATCGATCAGCTGTGTCTCAGCGGCTTCGATGGCACCTTCCAGTGCCTCTTTGCTGCAAGGATGACATACGGCCGTGGGGATTCGCTCGTAGTGCTTGACGTGATCGATCAGCTTCTTGAAAACTGTTTTCCAGTGCAGTTGCATGCCGGAGTAAGGTGATCCGGCATCGGACGGTTTCTTGGTTGGCGCCTTGACCTTGGCCACACCGGTGATAATTTTCTCCTCGCGTTGATTGACCACCTGGCAGTCAAACAGCACACTGCCATCCGTGGCATTCTTGGATTTCACGGTCACCGCGACAGTGAGGACATCACCGAGTTCCACCGCATTGTGGAACTCGAAATTTTGGGATTGATAGACCGTGCCTGGACCCGGCAGATCGTTTCCCAGCAGACTCCCGATCAGAGCCCCGCCCCACATACTGTGACCCACCAGCTTGTGGCGCTCCAGCAGCATTTGCGCGTACTCATCACTGAAATGCGTTGGGTTCATGTCCCCTGATAAAAGCCCAAACAAGTCGATCTCCTGTTTGGTCAACTGACGCTCCATTCGGGCAGTGTCACCGATTTGAATTTCATCAAAGGTCTTATTCGTGATCATAGGAGGATCCTCCCTTGGCAAACCCGATTCAATTGAAATTAGCACTGACCTGGTACCCAGGCCAGTGCTGAGTCCGGACATTCATTCACCATTTGAACGCGAGCTAATATGAACCCTGCGGTCTATCACATCATAGTGTCGGGAATTTGTTCTTGAGCCAATCAAAGAAATCTTCGTGCCAGAGAAGCGCGGCACCCATTTGACAATGTTGGTCTCCGCCCGTCTCTTCCGAATAGATGAACGTGGCCACGCTTTTCGCGTTAACCAGTGATTTTTGGAAATCCTCTACCTGTTTTAGAGGAATAAAGTGGTCGTTCTTGCCCGCGAGTATGAGGACGTGACTCTTGATACGGTCCGCGACCTTCTTCAGGGAATAAGCTCCGAATCGGCGGTAAAGCTCCGCCGGCTCGCCGTCTCCCATGGTCCAGCGGGTATTTGCCAGACTCCAACGCATGCTCGGATCCATAAGCGCCTTCAAACGTACGAAAAGCCCCACAGTGCCATCCATTTGGTTATCAAGCATTCGCCGAAGCAAACCCCGAATCATAGAGGGAGAGCGATTGAGGAAAACTTCCTGGAAATCGAAAAACACGTCGTACGCCACCACTCCGTCAATCCCCTCGGTGAAGGCTGCTGCACGCGGGGCCAAGTACCCTCCGAAACTCTCGCCGAAAAGCACCACGGCCGGCGGCCGCTGATGGCCCTTGAAAAATGAGTCCAAAACCGCTCGCACCGGCTTCTCCCATTCCGGCGTAAATTTGAGATTGTACTTTCTGAGTGCATTGCCTTGTCCGGGCCCGTCGGATGTCAACACAGAGTAGCCCCGTTGATGCGCGGCCGCGACAAGCCTGAAATACAGTTCCTCCTGAATGGCGTCAAAACCCGGGGACGCGACCAGCAAAGGCTTCTTGTCAGCTCCAGCCGGCCCAGGATAGTAGACTGCTCGCAGAGCGTGCTGTTCATAAGGAACATCTATGATCTCATATTTGACGTTCAGGCTTTCAAGGCCCTTGTAAAATGTACTGATGGCTTTCTGATAGCTTTCGGCTCTTTTGGGATCATTAGCCAACAAGAAGAATTCAGCCGACCTGTAATAGTTATGTGCCCGAAAATAGGCGAGTCCTCGACTGGTAGGGTCTTGGAGCCTTGCCGCGCGCGAATCGATGCGCTGAGCCGTCCTTTCCCAAGCCTCGTACCATTCCTGTTCCTTGCCGCTACGGACATGCTTGATAGTCGCGTAGACCTCTCCGACATCTGCGGCGCCGAACGGACATCCGGACAGCGTCCTGAGCGTCTCGAAATAGTAGGCCTGATCATTGAAAAAACGAGGAGATCCTCTATCTTCCGCAAAGGTCCAGATGAGCAGATAAGCAATTACGGCCACTCCGATTACTATCAAGACGACCAGTTTGTAGTTCATGTCGATCTCCTTTTTTTGATTCAAGAATGCTTCTGGCCGGTCTCAACCAGTGTTTGGGAAGCGAGCAGTATCTCCAATTGCTCCAGAGGCCTTTTCCCTTCTTCATGCAGCGGCCGGCCGATGGTTGCAACCTTTCGGACATATTTCAGCAGTTGTGGCCCCTCCTTTTCATGAGGGTTGAGCAATTTAGGGACCAGCTCTACGACCCGACTTTGATGCAACCAAAGCTTGTAATCCCTTTAATAGGGTCGAGTGAATTTTTGTAGTCGAATCAAGTTCGAGAATTACGGAATTATTCTCCTGACAGACCCACTCTTCAGACAGTGAAAAGAAGTGCTGCAACACAAATTAGCAGAGCAAGGGGAACCCCGAAGTTAAATGACCCCCGGCAAAGCCGGGGGCTTATTTCTGTTAGCCCCCCAAGGGGGCCTGTTCATGAGCCCCCTGAAGGGAGCTTCCCATGATAGGACAAATTCAGCTGTTCGAGCCGCTCGTCTTCCTGCTCCTGTTCCCGGATATATTTTCTTACAGCATCTTCATCCAACCCAACGGTGGAGACGAAGTATCCTCGAGCCCAAAAGCTCTCCCCGGTGAAATTCTTCGATCTTCCCAGGAAGTTACGCGCAATGGAGATCGCACTCTTGCCCTTGATGTATCCGATCACGCCCGAAACTGCGAACTTGGCAGGGATGCTCACACACATGTGAATGTGATCCAAGCGCAAATGCCCCTCCACTATCTCCGACTCTTTTTGACGAGCCAACTCATGGAACACTTTTCCCAAATGCCTTCGTATTGCCCCATAGATCCGCTTATTCCGGCGTTTGGGTATGAAGACCACATGGTACTTGCAATCCCATCTCGTGTGATTTAGGCTTTGATAGTCTTTCATCTAAACCTCCCAGAATTGAGTCTTGGTATACTCTGGGAGGTTTTCTTCTATTGCCTCACACGGTCAAACCTTTCGGAGTCCCCCGGCAAAGCCGGGGGTTTACCACTGGACTATTAAAGATAAGTCTTGCCACTAGTGCTCTGTCCCCGAAATACCTAACCGTATTGATACGGCTACTGAGACCATAACCACACCATCTTCTGGTCCAGTTATTATAGGGACTGGACACTAGCACCTTATGGTAAAAGCACTGCCGCTTCTCCTTCGCCTCCTCTATTGGTTCATGAGGTTCAATATCTCGCTTGTCTTGCTCTAAGCCCTGACTTGTAGGCACACCGCTTGATGGTTTGTTGCTATTCTGTCTTGACTTCCCTAACAGATATTATTTTTGGCATGTAATATAGGACCTGGGCAAGTTTGTGGGGAACAGGTCAGGTCCTTCGCCGTGGCAACACTATTTGTCCCCTCTAATACGGATTTATCACTTCGGGAAAGGCATCTTGATTTGCCGTTTCTCGAATTCCTCCAAGATAACTCGGTTTATCTTGTCTGTGGCTCTTTCTCTGAATTCCGGCTGAAAGATCCAGACAAGCAACGCAAACTCCAGCGCTGAATCGCCGAACCTCACTAGCCTAACCGATGGTGCGGGTTTAGGCACCACGTACTCGCATCTCTGGGACGCGGTGACCAACGCCTGCTCCACTTCGCTCACACACGATCCGTAGGCCACTCCTACGGGTACACTAATCTGGGCTTGGGCCACTGGAGCACTCTCGTTGGTGATCTTCATATTTGCCAAATTCGAATTGGGAACTGATACGAGTATCCCATCGAGTCTTCTAATGCGAGTGCTGCGTAGACCTATTTCGGTTACCGTTCCACTGTCTCCTTCTCCCAGTACAACGAAATCCCCCATTTTGAATGGTTGATCCAAAAGAATAGCGATAGTTCCGATCAGATTTGAGAGAGTTTCTCGTCCTGCCCAGGCCACGGCCACACCACCGATACCTAATCCCGTGACCAAAGAATACGTAGGCAGGCCCAAGCGAGCCCCTAGACGGATCGCAGCGCCGAGGACAATTACGACAGTAACAACGTTAAATCCAAAGCGTATAAGTAGCGCTTGCATACTAGTCGGTTCAAATCTGCCCATGGCAATCACAACCGCCGCAGCTCGACTGAGAATGCCGCAGATGAGCCATATGCTGCCCCCGTAAGAGATAAATAAGAAAACATAAGCTATGGCCGAATACAAATCAGCATCCCGAAGGTGCAGACAGTACACGACAAACCAGAGACCCATCTGCGCAAACAGGATCAGCGTTACGGGTAAGACAAGGCCGCCTAAACAATAAGAGAGGCTTGTATTGAATCTCGCGTCAAGAATGCCGAGTGCTTTGCGGACAGACTTATATATGAGCATCACGACGAACGCCCCGACCAGGAAATACAAAATCAATCCTATCCATTGCCACAGAGTCTGTCCGAAGATTTCCGCCCTACTCCATCCCGGCAGCCGATCCATGACTTCTTTCGGAACATTTATCCCTACCGTAGAAGTCAACTGGTCGAACATTGCTCCTTCTGCGCCAGGTCTGTAAGGCAGGTTCTTGGCTTTCTTGTAAAATTCTTGCGATCTTTTTACTGTGTTAGGTGAAAAACGGAATTCCCCGCTGGCAGGCCCATCTTTGGAGACCGTAATGGTAATCTCTGTGTGGGGCAGGGTCCAACTGGTCAGCTTCTGGGTTTTGACAGTCTTGACGTCAGGAATCTCCTCCAGGGGCTGCATCTCTATTCGATCAAGCGTTTCCTTTAGGTATAGCGCAGTATACAACCCCAGTACAGGCCTTATGGCTTGAGGTTCCTTGTCGAGATTGAGGCAGCGCTCAGCGAGATTGAGGGAAGCCAAGAAATGGTCTGGTTGGCCAGCCTTGTAAGCTGCTACGGCCTTGTTCATTTCATCGAGAAAACTCTTAAGCGTGGCTCTGGGACTCGATGTATCCGGTGGGGCCAAGGGATAGAGGCTTTCGGCTGCTTCCGCATTCTTTCCGCAGACCACAACCAACAGAAGACACAATACAGTGAGAGAGTAACAGGCGCGCTGAGGCAACTAATTAATCCTCCAAGTCGCCATTTCCTTCTTGTTGTTGCTCGCCCGAATATATTTCGGGAACCGTCTTACGAAAACGGACTCCTCCCGGAATTATGCGGCGGTGTTGCCATTTTGAGCGTTTGGGCCTCGCTAACGGGTCGAAAAATAGCTCCGGTGACCCCGAAAAGGTCTCCGTTTGGAGTCCCCACACCACCCAACGCAGGCAAAACCGTCGTCATGTTGATTAAAAAGCCCTTTTTGTCGGGTCTCTGAGCGTACCTCGCCCTCTGTCACTCCGTCAATCGTTTTTTCCCACCACGCTCGTCAGCCCGGCACTGTGCAGTAATGTCAGACCCCGGGAAAAGCGCACGCCACATGAACGTACCGCCTTCGATCTCGATAGAACACTCTCGCTCCGATCTTGATCAGAAGCATGATCTGCTACCCTACCGACCCTTTCATCCCCTCGTCGTAGAGATAGAATTGCCTGAGCATGTGTAGGAGGCAGCGGGACAGACTTTCGGTGAACAGCCGCTCTTGGTTGTTGGCACAACGACGGCAACTGGTCCTGAGGCAGATTTCCTTCAGCCTGCAGGCCAATAAACATCTAAGTACTTAATATCTTATATGTTCATGATATAATGCCCGTGCAGCTGTGTTTCCATGCGAGCTGGTGTGAGATCAGATGAATCCGAGAGCAAGAAGACCAGCTTAAAGCAGTCCCAGTCCAAAGATATGCTGTCATCCAATGAAACACTGTCCGAGACAAACCAAGAAATTCTTTCCGAGCAATGAACCCTCTCGACGGGGGGCTAGCCTAATGCTAATTTGTGCTTACTACACAGGCATCTCTCGGTGGGGCTGAAGAAATAGCTGGTATAGTTAAATAATTTGCGTTCGGGATCACAGAGAGCAACTTGGGTAGGATAGGGGCCGTAGACATTGTTCACTTGGACATTGTGTACTTCGCCCACCCTTCGTGCCAAAACCTTATCCGAGATTTGTGGAAACATGGCAAAATGACTATAAAATACGAAATGTTCAGCTTTGACAAGTTGAACCGCCCCGTCTGCTGTCCTGGGTTTGCTCTCGTACTCCTCGAAAATCCTTCTCTTACTGCCTCACCTCCTTTCTATATTCACGTCCTCCATTGTTACGCTCCCGGAACAAGGAAGGAATTGCTTGTTTGGTCCATGGAACAGGCAATCTCTCAAGACCGCATCTTATCTTCCAGTTCTGACAGGAACTATATAGCGACGGGCCGAACAAAATGGCCAGCATGACCAGAAGTCCAGCCAAAGCAATAAAACTAAAGAGGGAGCCGAACTCTTCCATACGGTCTTGCCTCCTTGACATTCTTGGCGGCGGTCGTGTTCGTGGTCACCTGGTTGAAAGACGCTCTTTTGTCTTGTTTCGGAGCATGGCTCTGCACTCCTATTCAAGGCTCACGGTGGTCTGGCCTGACATTTGAGCCTGCCCGTCATGTTTCCATTCAAATATTCGTAAATCACCGCGTAAAAAATCGGGCCGCCACAACCTTCTCCTTGAGTTTCCTGTCAATCCAAAAGACGCTTAAATGCATGCTTGATCTGTGACATGCCTTCCGACAGTTCACCTTCAAAGACTGCAACTTTGTCCTTGGTCATTCGTTTTTTTTCCTCAAGTCGGTCTTTGTAGTGATTGATTTGTAAAATTAATGCCCTCTTCTCATGGGTAAACCTTGCCCAAGAATCATCCTTCTTCACCTTAAATTGAATTGCCAAGAACTCCATCTCGGCCTCCAGCCTGATAGCGGCTGCGATGAATTCATTTGCAGCCTTTCGTAAGGATTCATGAATGACCCGGCCCGCAGCCGCTAATTGCCTATCTACGGTGACTTCTAGCATGGCGATTGAATGTTGGATCTTATCTCTTTGGGTTTCAAATGAATCTCTTGCCTCTGCCTTACACAGCGCCAATCGAAGCCGCAAATCGTCAAACCTGGCCTGAATTTCCTGCATATTTTCATTCGTTATTCCTTTGGCTTTCGCCAGTTCTGACTCAAACTCCTCTAAAGTATCGCTAAGGCGTTTCTTGAGTGCTTCGTATTGATGTAGAGCTTGTCCCTTTGTTTGTTGTAATAGGGTTTCGCCTGCCATAGCGCTGGATGCCCATTGATCTAATTTCGTGTCGATGGCTTCCCTGATTTCCGTAATCTTTGACATCGGATTTCCTCCTTTGGATTCTGAATTATTGCGACTCCGTCATCGCTAAAAGTCATCTAATGTGTTATTTGGATCTCCTTACTACGCCCAGGCCTCCATAGCAGGTAACTTCTCATCGTTATTGGCCTTCGTTTCGGCTCACTCCCGTTCTCGGTTTGTTATTCGGAGGTATCCTAACCGGGATGGCGAAGAAGAACGGCGAGCCTTTACCAGGCTCGGATTCGACCCAGTTCATAAGAAACTCCTCGGCGAAAAATGTGTCCGGTTCCGCATCGGCCTCATCCTCAATTTGGGCCGGCACTCTCGGTTGATAGTTGACGCGGCCTTTTTCATCTGGTTCGATATGAAAAATCTGGTCGCTGCCGACAGATTCCACTTGAAATCCTTCTTGAATGGCCATTTTCCTGTCTCCTTTACAATCGAGCAACTTTGTCACAGCCATATGGACTGAGTACGTCCACAAAGGCCTTTGCATGCTCACTGGCGCACCAACCAGCGTGGTAAATCCAAAATCAATAGTTCATGCGCTTTTCTCTTCAGCTTGTTCAAGTGCCTCCCGCCGGCCGAAGAGTTTGTTCCAAGTTCAACGAGGGTACCGCACCTCTTCATCGTAGATTCATTGATTGCTCTCATGAAATCCAACATACTCAAGTAACCCGACGATGAATGAGGTGCGGCAAACCCTGCTGCCAAATGTTCCCAATGGGCAAGCCTGAAATCCAGGAGCATCTGGCCCAACATTTCATTATGGTGACTTTGTGCTTCATTTCCTTCCTGTCCCTTTGTGACTCATTCGCTCACCTAGGCTGTCGCCCTCTTTTCTCAGGTACGGGGTTGAGAATCTTTTCTGCTTCATCCTCCACGGCCTTCAAGGCTGCATCCGTCTTGGCCTTGTCTTCCACTTTACAGGCCCATGCGTCTAGAAAGCACGTAGGAGGTCTCATAAGTTCGTGCGGAACTGCAAAGACGAACGAAGCGGTGGGGATAAGCGCTACGAGAGCTATCATGGATATCATTTTTTTCATGGCAATCCTCCTATCGGAAGTATTGCCCTGAAGAGAGGCAAGACTGGTGCCAATTTCCCCCGGAATTACGAGAAACAGATAACCATCGAATTTTACAATTTTATTTCACAGAGAGATGTTGTAAATGAGGGGCGGTTCTTTTGAATGGTACGCCACTTCGTGTCAGCATATTCTGACGTGACTTTCAGCGAGACAGTTTGCCGTCAGAAAATTACGACACGAGCAGTCTCGCGTGTCAGAAATCACGGACACACATCAAGAACCCATGTACCGGTAAATAGAATCCCTGGATATTCCAAGCGCTTGAGCAGCTTCCTTCTTGTTGCCATATCGCCTAATCATCTCCACACAAAGCGATCTCCGGAAATCTTCCGTCAATTCATGGAGGGTTTTCCTGGGCGATGCCGGCACATGATAAGACCAGTCCCCCGAAATTGCATCGCGGATCGGCGGTAATAGCTCAAGACCTCCGGTATCCCATAGCATCAGTGCCCGTTCCAGGACGTTCCGTAGTTCCCTCACGTTTCCAGGCCAATCATAGCGTGCAAGGGCCGCCATTGTGGTTCTATCGACGGAGGGCCTTTCAGTAATATGCATCTCCGTTGCTATACGGGAGACCATCGCTTCAACGAGGATTGGGATATCCTCCAACCTCTCCCGAAGGGGAGGAACAGTTATAGAAAATACATTCAGGCGGTAAAACAATGGCTGAAGAAACCGGCCGTCCTCAACCTCCTTTTCCAGGGCCCTGTGCGTAGCAGCAATGATTCGGGCGTCCACTTTTATACTTTTTTCTCCTCCCACTCTGAGAAACGATCGCGTGTCCAGAAAGCTCAACAGCTTTGCCTGAAGTGGCGGAGTAAGCTCACCAATCTCGTTCAACAGTAGGGTGCCACCCTCAGCCAATTCCAGAAGACCTCTTTTGCGGTTTTTCGCGCCGGTGAAAGCTCCGGACTCGTGACCAAACAGCTCGGACTCAGCAAGTTCCTGTGGTAATGCCGCGCAGTTCACGGAAAAGAACGGATTGCCGGAACGTCTCGAATGTTCGTGAATCCAACGGGCCAGATAATCCTTGCCCGTGCCGCTTTCGCCCAATAACAGAACTATGCCTTCTTTTGCGGCGATTTGACCCGCCTTTTCCATCACGGACCTCATGGCCGGAGATAAATAATTCCAGGGCTGCTCTGCCGAAGCAGGAGAACCCCTTTTCCGTTCGGTAATATTTCGTGAGATCCCGCAGATGCCATAAATTTCCCGTTTGTAATTGAACAAAGGCACCAAGGTGTCAAGAAAAGTCATGGGTTCCCCGTTTACGGGCCGAGTATTCTCTTCTTCGATGGATTCGCCATCCAATACCCTGAGTTCAACTTCCCGGAGGTGTTTGCCTGCAGATTCTCCGAAAATTTCTTCCGAAGTGCGCCCGATAATTTGCAATGTCGTGAGCCTCAAAAGGTTGGTCATTGCAGGATTGACGTGAACGTATCTGTGGTCCCGATCCTTAATGAAAATGCAGTCTCGTGCACTTTCGAAAATGGCTTGCAGCCGTTGTGAGTTTTCGCTGAGAGCCTGCTCGGCGAGCCACCTTTCGGAGATATCCAAAATTGCCGAAACCCTCGCGGTGCCCCCTTTATAAGGTATTGTCTTGCCGCGAACTTCCACGGGCACTAGCGTTCCATCCTTCCGGACTGCAATTGATTCGTGCGCCTTCGTACTATCCGACATAACATGCTTTAAGACTTCGAGCCGATGCTCGGTGGCAACGACCTCACCTACGCTCATGCCAATCAATTCCGATAACTCATATCCGGAAAGGGCAATCACGTTCTCGTTTACATCGAGGATGGCTCCGTCCCGGGTGATCATGATTCCCTCAAATGACGAATCCGAGAGGGCCTTGTATCTTTCTTCGCTGTCCTTAAGAGCTTGCTGAGCCAGTTTGAGTTCTGTTATGTCCGCGTTCGCTATCGCACATTCCTCAACTGTGTGCTGTGGAGAATAAATTGGATACGCCCGCGACAAAGTGTGACGAAGTCCGCTGTCTTCGTGTCGAAACGTCAGTTCAAACTCCGGGCAGGTTTCGCCTTGGAACACCTTTGTCACCGCATCCGCGACTCGTTCCGCTGAAGCACTATCGAAAAACAGCGGCCCAACCACTTTGCCCGCGACATCGGCCAAAGGATGGCCGATGAGGTCTTCGCAGGCTTTGTTGCAGAACACCATCCGCCCCTGTGCATCCAATGTCAGCAAGGGATTTGGCGAGAACATCACTGTCTGTCGGAATCTGGCCTCGGACCTTACAAGAACGCTCTGAACTTGTTTGCGTCGAGCTGCTGCGGGGTTCTTTGCCTCAAGTAACCGGCGGGTCTCGGCGAGTTCTCGACGGAGGTCCTCAATTATCTGATCCTTGTCGTCCATTATTCGGTTATCAACTTCTACATGGCCACCATGCTGCTCCTGGTCTCAAGTATCAGTTGCCTGCCAGATTTGAGTTCTTCAGTACACTGGGAGTTTGTGCGCATGATAATCCATAGTCCATTACGGTGCAATCATTTTGAGTGCTTACGGGATCTCTGGTCACGACTTCCATCAGTTTGCCCGGCGCAGGTAAAGATACCAAGTAGTATCTTCTGACAGATATATCGAAGCCACTTCCGTAGGGCTCATACGACCAAATTCCATCGATCTTAAGGAGGGTATTGCCATGACCAAGACAGAGCTCGTTTCTTACGTCGCAAAAGAAGCCAAAGTAGCCAAGAAGGCGGTAGATGCGGTCCTCAAGTCCCTCGTAGGCGCCGTACGCAAAACTCTCAAGAAGGGTGGAGAAATTAGGATCAATTCGCTTGGAACGTTTAAGCGGGGATTGCCACGGCCTGGGGCCTCGCAATGGCATATCTGCAACCATCTATGTGCTTCTAGGATTTTTCAGGCATAAATCTACTAGATCGTCCACTGAGGCTGTTCCGACACACATCACGGTATCCGCGGCTCCCCAATAAATCTTCACTGTTCCGTCGCTTTCAGGAACCGCACCGCAGGTGAACACCACGTTGTGAACATAGCCGGTCACTTCCCATGGGTCTTCAGGTTGAAGGACCCAATCATCAGCAATCCCGATAATTTTGGACGGATCGTCTAAATCGTGCAGAGCCACTCCCAATCTGTATATGGCACCATCCATAGTTTGAAAAACGCCGTGGTAAATGTGGAGCCACCCCTTTGACGTTTCAAACGGTGTTGCGCCCGGCCCGATCTTCATTTGATCCCAATGATAGGGAAGGGGTTTCATGATCAACTTGGAATCACCCCAAAAAATAAGGTCCGGCGAATATGAAATCCAGATGGACCAAGGACTGATCTCCGAATGAGGACGGTCAAGGCGCACATACCGATTTCCGAATTTCTTCGGGAAAATGACGACATTTCGATAATCAGCCTGAGTGATCAATGAGATTCGCTCAATGGATGTAAAATCAGCCGTCCTGGCCAGACCGATTCGGACTCCATGAGGCGAATACGCGCTGTAGGTGATCAAATACTGACCCTCAATACAGCATATGCGACAATCCTCGACTCCGTATTGTTCGTATTCGGCAAACACACCTTCCTTGCTCGGGATCAAAAATGGCTCTGGATCCACTTGGAAATCGAACCCGTTTTCACTTCTGGCTAATCCGAGGATGGAGCGACCATTCCTGAGATGAGAGCGAAAAATCATTATATATGTATCGCCGAATTTGGAGACCGCCGCATTATGGACCGTCTCCACAATATACGGTACATCATGCTTGGTCAGTATCGGATTACCCTTATAACGCTGAATCAAATTTCTCTTGGTTGACATTGGAACCTCAAATCATCATGTTCTGCCGAAGTGGTCCTCGAGACGGTCAATATCATCCCGGAATTATGCGGCGGTCTTGCCATTTTGGCCGTTTGGGCACCCGTGAGGGGTGGCGGGATACCTTGGCTGACCCTGAAAAGGTTTGCGTTTGGAGTCCCACACCACCGGACGGAGGCAAAACCGTCGTCATGTTGGCCCCAAAGCCCATTTTGTCCTGTTTCTGAGCGTACTTCACCTCAAGCGGCTCCGTCAACCATTTTTCACATCCGTGCTCGTCAGCCGAACACAGCTCGGTAGTATCCAGCCAGTGGGAAAAGTGGGAGCCTGATGAATTGATGATTGGAGCACCTTGAAACAGAGCAGCATTAATGCGGACACGGAGACAGACATGCACAAATGTTGACATAAAAGCTCGGGCGGGGACTTTCTGCTGTCAGGATAATGTGCTTGGGCTGGTTAATTCACTTAATTCGCTGCGATGCCCCTTAATTGAGAACCAAAAGTCCAAATCGAGATTTTAAGCGGCCTTTCGACATTCATGTCGATTGACTGCCGAAATCCTGCCAATGATCAAAGATCCGCTTCAGAAGTTGGTTTTCGCGACTTCAACGCTTGTTGCCAAAGTCGATCCTTCCGATGAAGACCGGTTCCAAGGCACAACTGGAAGGATTGTGCTTGACCAGAAAGAAAGCGGTAAGGTACGCTCAGGAACAGGATAAAATAGGCTTT